>JAVBPN010000081.1:0-4087 GCA_031549585.1 Bacteroidales bacterium | reverse complement strand
ATCTTCCCAGCTTTTTGCAGCAGCTGCCTGGTAGTCGAACCAATAAAATTCGTAATTGAGTTTACGAGTGTCAATTTCTTTTTTGTGTAAAAATCTTTCGTTAACAGGAGTATAAAGCACTTCCAATGCTTCGTTGTATTCGGGAGTGTTTTTTATTCTTGTATTCCAGTTGATGGCAGGAGGTATGTTTTCATCTTCCGATTCAATAATGAAAGCAGGATCAACCTCTCCTAATAAACGTCGTTTAATGGAATCTGTAACCCATTGAATAAACTGACGGTACTTGTTGTTGGTGATTTCTGTTTCATCCATAAAAAACGATGAAATACTGATAGTTTTTGTGCTGTAGGTTTGAGAATAAGCAGGATCTTCTCCTCCCGCACCTCTCGTATAATAACCACTTGGAATAAAAACAGTGCCAAAAGGTGTTGGTGCTTCTACTCGTTGGCGATCCATAACTCCGATTAATTCTCCATTTCCTGAATTTTTACAAGATGGTAAAATTAGCATGAATAAGAGGAGCATTGCTGCACATTGCTTGAAAAATTTCATTTTATTTCTCATTTTGAATATATTTCAAATTATATTTTATCGTCTTTATTTTACTTTTTGGTGTTTTTTTATACACAAAAAGTGTACAAAGTTACAAAAAAAAATTGAATATACAAGTTTTTTTATAAATATCGTGAATTTTTGTAACTTTTTGGTGTTTTATCTACTTCAATACTAAAATTATATCGAAAATAAATTTCCATGCCGCTTCCATGAAAATTGTTTAGATTTTTTTTGAAAAAGGTTTCCATATCAAAGGCTGCTCCAACATTCATTTGTTTGAATGTAAGACCGGCAAGTATAACAACAGCATCGGCAAAGCGGTATGATACACCGCCCCAAAATTGTTTTTTTAACATTGCAATGCAAGATATTTCCGGCATAACAGCTGTAAAATCGGATTTGATATGTGCAGAAGGGATAAGATCTACAGAATATTCGGGCAATGGAAAAGTGTAGGAGCCGGATAGGAATGCTGCAGGAGTGTTTTTGTATGCTATCTCGTCTTCCATACTTTTATTTTTTAAGCCAATGTTGATTACGGAAAAAGAAATATTATATACATCAGGAACTTCATAAAATGCACCTACGGACAAGTCAAAGTTAAATCCTTTTAAATATCCATCGGAAGATCCGTTGGTTATCGGATCGATATTGCTTCCTTCGAAATTGAATTTTTCAGATCGGGTCGACATGTCTGTAAATCCGGCATGCATACCGAGTCCTAACTTAGATTGTCCTAAATTCATGTGATAAGAATAGGCCAATCTTAATGTTTGTAAACGAAATAGTGCCAATTCATCAACATACATACTTAGACCGGCTCCTCCGTGCAACAAACGTATGGGAGAATCGATCGTGATAAGTGTTGTTTGTGGAGCTCCTTCCACGCCTGCCCATTGTTGACGAAAAACACCGGCTGCACTTATTGTCCCATTGAAACCGGCATAAGCAGGATTATAACTCAAAGTGTTGAACATGTATTGAGATAGCTGAAAATCTTGCTGTGCCAGCAATTGATGGCTTGCAAAAAATAAAAAAATAATTTTTATATAAGCGATTTTTCCGCGAATTTTCATCTGTTGCTTTATCGTAATAATTTTGCAAAGATAGAAAAAAAATATTATTATTTGTTTGTTAACTTTATTGATTTGTAAATATTTTTCAATAGTACATTGTTAATTTGTTTTAAATTAAATGATTATTGTATTAATGAAGTTTGAAAATAAAAAAAATGTTGAAAAATAATGATATGTTTATTTGATTATCGACATAAAAAAATTGTATATTTGCAAAGTGAAAATTACATAATTTTTTCTTTATACAGTTTTATATAACAAATATAATCTCAGTTTTTTAGATTAAAAATAATATGGATAATACTACTAATAAAAATCTTTCAATAGCTTATGAATTTGTGCAGCACACCGGTAAAAATATTTTTCTCACAGGGAAAGCCGGTACAGGTAAGACAACATTTCTAAAAAATATTAAAGAAATATTGCCGAAACGTATGGTAGTTGCTGCGCCAACAGGTGTAGCTGCTATTAATGCTGGTGGTGTTACGTTACATTCGTTGTTTCAATTGCCTTTTGGTATAAATATTCCGCAATATCAGCGCGAACAGGTGCGCTCAATTCCATTTTCCAAAGAAAAAATCAATCTCATCAAAAGTATGGATTTATTGGTTATTGATGAGATCAGTATGGTGCGTGCCGATTTGTTGGATGCGGTAGATGTGGTGTTGAGAAAATATAAAAATCGGTCAAAACCATTTGGCGGCATACAATTATTGTTGATCGGCGATTTGCAGCAATTGGCACCGATTGTAAAAGATGAAGAATGGGAAATTTTGAAACATCATTATCAAACCCCTTATTTTTTTAGTAGTAAAGCGCTGCTGCAAACAGACTATGTGACTATACAACTTAACAAGGTTTACAGGCAAAGTGATGAAAATTTTATAGCATTGCTCAATAAGATAAGAGATAATAAAATTGATGATGATTGTTTAAAAATGTTGAATAAACGGTATTTTCCAGATTTTGTCAACAAAGAAAATGAAGGCTATATTATTCTTACTACGCATAACCGAAATGCTCAACAGGTAAATGATTTGAAATTGGGAAAAATAAAAGCTCAGGAATTTTCTTATGATGCGTTGGTGCATGATGATTTTCCTGTTCATGCTTATCCTACCGATGAAAGATTGGTGTTGAAAGAAGGCGCGCAAGTGATGTTCATTAAAAATGACAAAGAAAAGCGCTTTTTTAATGGTAAAATAGGAAAGGTTGTTGCATTAGACAAGGATACAATAAAAGTTGTTTGTGATAATGAAACGGAAACTATTGAAGTGGAACGCAGCACTTGGGAGAATGTTAAGTTTGAGATCGACAATGATACTAAAGAAATAAAGGAAAAGGTGCTGGGTTCTTTCACACAGTTTCCTTTGAAGATTGCATGGGCTATTACTATTCACAAAAGCCAGGGTTTGACATTTGATAAGGCAATTGTTGATGCAGCTGCTTCTTTTGCTCATGGACAGGTTTATGTGGCTTTGAGCCGTTGCAGGTCAATGGAAGGGTTGGTGCTTAGTTCGCAGATTACGGAAAACAGCTTAGTACATGATGAAAATGTAAATGTTTTTTCTGAGTATGTTTGCAACAATCAGCCGTCTATAGAAAAGTTAAACCAATCGATTTATGAATTTCATTGTGAAATATTACTCGAATTATTTGATTTTTCTAAGGAAAAAGTTTTCTTCTTGAAAGTGCTGAAATTGCTTAATGATCATCTTGGAGCTTTTGCAAAATCAGCATTTTCGGATATTTTAACATTGCAAAATAATTTTAACAAGAGTATTGTTGATGTTGCCGAGAAATTTCAGTTACAAATAAAATCGTTATTGTTAAAAGGCTCCAATGCTGAAGAGAATACGGAATTGCAGGAGCGATTGGTAAAAGCATCCGGATATTTCATTCAGAAATTAGATGATGAGATTCTTAAAACTATTGAAACTATTGATATGACTACAGATAATAAGGAAGCTAAAAAAGAGTGGATGGAATTGTTGAAAGATTTCTGGAATGATCTTCAAATTAAAAAATCTTGTTTTATTGATCTTTTAAAGGGTTTTGAAGGGAAACGTTTTTTGGATGTAAGGGCAAAAGCCATATTAAATGCGGATAATGAAAAGAATGTTGTCGGAAAATCCTCAAAATATAAAGGAAAACATAGGAAACTATATGCCGCGTTAATGGAATGGCGTGATGCTACAATGGAAGTTAACAATTATAAAACTGCCAGTCAGGTGCTGCCTAAAAAATCCATTGACAATATTATCGAGAAACTTCCGGTAACGTATGATGAGCTTGCTGTTATTGATGGTTTGGGTGCTGTAAAATTTAATAAGTTTGGACAGGAGTTATTGGAAATTGTCAGAGAATATTTGGAAGGGGAGGGGAAGGAACTTCCTGCGTTGGATTTATTCAAAGAGAAATCCGTATCAGGAAATACGCAGGAAACAAGTTTTAAT
>JAVBPN010000338.1:0-13295 GCA_031549585.1 Bacteroidales bacterium | reverse complement strand
TTTTCGAAAAAATCTTTTCTTTCATCTGTTCCAAAAGGCATTCTTCCAAAGAACCCCATTGCAAAATTTCTTGTTCTCATGATATTTAATTTTAAGTTTATTTTTATTTGAACTAATTTATTTTGGAGATCGCTCTCTACCTATGCAGACAAACAAGATGGAAAAATATTTTAAAGTGAGGATGATATTTTTGGTTTGTTGTACAAGATGCCCTGTGTTCCTGGTACATGAACAAAAAGCTGTATCTTCGCATGATTTATCATGGATTAAATATTTGGATAATGAAACGGATAGAAAATATTTCAGAAAATAAGAATTATACAGCCGTAAATATTGGGCGTTTGGATGCGTTAGATGATTATTCTTTTATTCATCCCAAAACCAAACAAACGGTTACAGGAAAAGTGTTTATTAAGGAAGCAACCAGAGCTACCGGAACAGAGATTTCGTTTACAACACTTCCGCCTCACACGGAATTGCCTTATTTTCATTTTCATAATAAGGATGAAGAAACCTATATCATTTTGAAGGGTTCCGGATATTATCAGGTGGATGACGATTGTTTTCCCATCGCTGAAGGTACTGTTATACGGGTTGCGCCTCAAGGGAAAAGGGGGCTTTGCAATACATCAGACATACCGATGGTATACATTTGCGTTCAATCCAAGGAAAAGTCTTTGGAGGAGCATACTTCTGATGATGGTAGCCGCATTGCTTGCGAACCTAAGTGGAGAAAATTGTAATTCCTGAATATTTTTGATATTGATGATTTGATAAGATGCTGGATATTCAATGTTGTCATATATGTCCGCATGATTGTAAAGTCAATCGTCATGATAAACTGGCCGGATATTGCCGGTCAGGATCATTATGCTCAGTGGCTTCCATATGTGCCCATACGGGAGAAGAGCCAGCCATTAGTGGCGAAAAAGGTATCTGCAATGTGTTTTTTGCAGGATGTAACATGCAATGCGTTTATTGTCAAAATCATGAGATTAGCCACAATACGGATATAGCGCTTTATAAACAAATGACGCCACAAGAAGTGGCTTGTCAAATCATCGAAATGTTACCCCATTGCGAAAACAGGGTTGGATTTGTGTCACCTACCCATTATGTTCCTCAAGTTATAGAAACTATTGATTATATCAGATTTTTCGGCGCTAATCCTGTTTTTGTATATAATAGTAATGGATATGAGCTTCCTGAAACTTTAAAATTATTGGATGGGAAGATTGATGTCTATCTTCCCGATTTTAAGTACAGTGATGCCTCATTAGGTAAGAAATTATCCGGAGTAGCTAATTATCCTGATATTGCTATTAAAGCCATTAAAGAAATGTATCGGCAAAAAATCTCTCTTTTGTTGCAGGACGACGAGAGCGGTTTGGCTGAATCCGGATTGATTATACGCCATTTGGTTTTACCCGGTTTTATCGAACAAAGTATAGAAGCGCTCCGGTTGATTGCCGAAAATATTTCTACAGCGGTACATATTTCGCTTATGTCCCAATATTATCCTCCATATGAGATTGCTGGCTTTCCAAGCCTAAATCGGACATTACATAAAGATGAATATAAACAAGTAGTAGATGCCTTGTATCAATTAGGGTTTCATAAAGGTTGGGTACAAGAGTTGGCAAGCGCATACCATTACCGGCCGCATTTTTTCGGCGAACATCCTTTTATATAAAGATATTCTTGTTTTTACGATTTAAAGAAGCTGTCTAAAAAGTCAAACTCAACGGCTGAATTGCAAATTCAGCCGAACGCAAGTGCTTGTAATATAGTCGACTAGTGTTGGGCGAAATTTGTAATTCCGCTTAAAAACAGACTTTTTAGACAGCCGCTTAAATAAAAACCCTCCATTACCATCATCATGATTCGTGCGTTACCTGCAGACAAATTTAGGTTTTGCATTATCCATGTGGAGGGTTTTATATGATTTGATTTTATTGTTCTGTAGATGTGGTTTGTGTTACAAAAGCAATATGTGAGGGAATAATCCCCGTGGCAGTTTCCCACAATTTCTTTCCATGCTTGTCGAAACAGTAAACTGCACCTGAAGATGAATAATCCTTGGCATCTGTCAGATATATGTCTTTAGAAATAGGGTCAACTGTAATACCGTAGGGCATATCAATAGACGCTTCGGTTTCGTCTGTAATGAAACTTTGGGACAATAGGGTTTCCGTCTTTACATTGATCATGTTATATGAAACCGTTGGTGTATAATCTGCTGCATAAGTAACACCAAAGATGTATGCCGTATCGCCGGAAATACAGAAGTTCTCCACGGCAAGGTCAAAACTCGTTTGCACTGTATTGGTTTTCGTACTGACAACGTATAATTTCGGAGCTACATCAAAGTAGTTTCCTCTTGATGTGACATATAAATCGCCATCGGAATCAGCATGCATCCGAAATAGGTTAACAGCTACGTCTATTTTTTTGGTTTCGACCATTGAATTCAAGTCGATCATCGAAATCGTGTGATCGTATGCCGAAGCCATTCCACCAGAATTGGCTACATATAACGATTGATTTACAACGACCATCTCTTCAGGTTGAAGCCCGACATTCACTTGTCTTGCTTTTTGAAAATTAATGGTATCAAATTCAACAACGTAACCGGGATTTTCCATGTTTTCACCCCAAGAACTCACATATCCCTTACCGTTGTAAAAAACGATAGACCGGCAATTGGGCACTGAAATTTCTGCAATGTGCTTGGCTGTTGTAATATCCATAATTTCAACCAAACCGGAACTTGCAATTATTGCATACAGTTTGCCGCCGTATATTTGCAAATCATTGCCCACATCACCCAATTCCTTGACTATTTCAGGATTGATGTCAGCATAAATGTTTCTTTTATATTTACCTTCGGCATAATCCATATAATCCAACGAAGCGTTGTTTCCTCCCCATGCTCCTTCATTAAGCAGATAAAACCCCGTTGTAGTGGTAATATCCACAACATCTGGAGGGACAACCAAATCATCCTCCTCACAGGATGGGACAACACAGATTCCGGCAAAAACAGCCGCGATGAATACATATCTAAATCTTTTCATAAAATGATATTAAATGGTTAAACTAATCATGAATTGATAATTACGCCCCGGCAGAGGATAGTTGATGACCACGTCATAATACCGGTTAAACAAATTATTGGCCTCTGCCGCCAACTTAATTTGCGTAGATCTCAAAACAAATGTTTTAGAAAGGGATATGTCGCTGGTGCACCAAGAAGGCATATAATTTGCCGGAATGTTTTCTTTGTTGCTATACCGGCTTCCAATGTATATGAATGTATAATTGAGCCTCCATGTTTTGTATTCGGCTGAAGCAACAGCCGAACCGTTATGTTTGGGGATATAAGAAATTTGGTGCTTGTAATAAGATTTTTGGGAATTGGTCACATCTTGAGCCTTTTGGAATGTATAATTCAGGCGGGTATTCAGATATACGGAAGCGATCCGCCACGAAGCATTTATCGAAGCATCCAAACCACGAATTTCAACCTCGCCGAGATTCGTTATACTCCACTGAAAAAGATTTGAAGCAGGTATGGCTACAATTTTGTCAATTACTTTGTTGTAATATACATCTGTTTGAAACGACCATTTTATGAAAGCACTATTGCGGAATGTTTGCCCAAATGTTACTCCAGCATCATATTGCGTACATCGTTCGGGTTCCAACCATCTGCTTCCAATCACAACGTAGTATAAATCGTTGAACGTAGGCATGCGAACATTTTGCTTATAAAAAGCCCTCAAGTACATATCCGCATTACGAAACGGCTTAACAGACAGGGAAACTGCCGGAGTGAGTATCTGCTTATTCGGCATTGCCGTATTTTGTTCAACGGTTTCATGTACCATATTTTCTAATACACTTGCTTGAAGTTTTAGCCAATTAAATGATAATTCGGAAGCTAATGCTACTAAAGCAGTATAACGTTTTGGATAAGCGAAGTGATCCAAATCAGCATCCATTCGGTTATACTGAAAATCAGCAGATAATACAGCACTCCAATATGGTAAAAACTGATATTGATTGGCAAATGACAAATAACCCTCCTGTTGTTTGTAAGTATTATTGCCTTTTGGCATATTCTTATCCTCATAATAAGTGTAGTCATAGGCATATTTAGACTGCAATTTAAATCGGTAACGGGTAGTTATTTGCTTTTGAAATGATCCCTGCAAGAAAAAATTCTTGTCCCACAAACGCTGGTTGTCATTTTCAAACTGGTTTTTTCCCACAAAGCCAGGTAACCCGCGTTGGGATGAATAAAAATAAGCCCTGACATCCCAGTTCCCATTATCTATGTTTCCGTCGAATCCACCCTCTATACGCATAGCATTGATGTCATCATTTCTCCTCATGCCAAAGGCATCATATGCAGTCTGTCCTTGCTTAACTTTCTTATAGCGGAATTTATATTCTCCGTCAGAATTAACCCACTCTGCACTTAGATTACTATGAACACGACTATTGATTTTTTGCTGCCACATTATGGAAGGATTGGTCAATCCGTAAGACAAAGGTTTATCAATCGCTTGATATGCCGTTGTTCGAAATTTAACCTGTAATTTGGTCGCTTCTTTCTCTGAAAAAACAGGTTTGATTGGCGTTAAATAAATTGTACCGGCGGCCCCGTATTCTTTGGCAGATTGAAATATATTTCCCGTTTGCGCATTGTATAGATCAACAGATTCCATGTTGTCCAACGAAAATTTACCCAAATCAATTTGTCCGTTTTGCGCATTACCGAGTTGTATTCCGTTGTAAAAAACGCCCGTATGCGTAGTGCCGATGCTTCGTATATTTAAAGTTTTAAATCCGCCGATACCTCCATAATCCTTAACCTGTACTCCGGAAAAATAACGTACCGCATCGGCTACAGATAAGCTATTGGTCCGCTCCAAATCTCTGCCCTGTATCGACTGTACTGTAGTTGGCGACGATAAATGAGATATAGGTTTTTTGCCGGTAACCACTACCTCCTGAATACTATCTTGCTCAACAAACGAGTGATCTGTAGTTTGTCCCATAACAAATCCACAGGCGTTCGTTAAAACTAACGCCATCAGGATTCGGATGTCATGCAGGATAAGACTATAAAATTTCATTTGTCGTGAGTGATTGACCCACAGCAAACGAGAACGAAAGGCAAAAATGGAAATACACGGTATTTGCATTGCAGCTCTAATCCACGAAAGCCATGATTATTTACTGTTTGGCAGGTCTTCTGACTTACTCCATTTTGAGCGCCTTCCCAGTACAAAAGACCAGTGGCAAAAGCATTTGCTCAAAACATGCATAGAGCTTACAGCAGCGGGATCTGTTCAGGATTCACACCTGATTCCCTTTTCATGAATAATTCCGAATGAAATTATTCAAACCAAAACAGGGACAAAGATATGTTTTTTTAGATAATAGGCAAAATTCAGATTAAAAATAGAGTGATGATAGATAAGTGATTATATATGAGCTTAGTATGTTCGCAACTCATTATTTATAATTCATCGCGGTTGTGGTTAATCGTGTTGTTAGACTTATTTCTCTTTATTCTTTTTTGCCGCCCAAAAAAGAATCAAAAAAGGCTTGACAAAATAAACGCGCTCCGCCTAACGGCTTCGCTTGAACGTAATTTTGTCAAAAAGGTATGATTCGCATTGATAATTCGGGCTACGCCCGAAGCCTCCCAGTAAATGTACTCTTAAAATAAATATAAAATTAGCAACACAAATATAAATTTGAGCCCTCATCACTTCGTTACGTTTTATTCTGTTTTGATGCTTTTTACCGGATCGGCTGTTGCTGCAGATACGGCTTGCCAACCGACAGTGAGTAATGCAATAAGACAAGCCAAGCATCCTACAGCTACAAAAACCCACCACGGAATATATATCCGGTATGAGAAACCTTGCAGCCAACGATGCATTACCCACCAAGCAATCGGAGTAGCAACAATTACGGACAGCAATACTTGTTTCATGAAATCGACGGTCAAGAGAGAAACCAATCCGGATACCGAAGCGCCCATAACCTTGCGGATTCCTACTTCTTTGGTACGCTGTTCGGCCGAGAAAGCAGATAAACCAAATAAGCCAAGGCAGGAAATAAAAACAGCCAATGCTGCAAAAAGCGAAGCTAATTTTCCAATGAATGATTCTGTCGAGAAGAATTGGTTAAATTCCTCGTCGTAGAAACGGTAGTCAAAAGGATAGCCGGGACTGTGCGATTTAACCACATTTTCGACTTGTGATAATGTTTGCTGGAGATTATTCGTTGGTTTTAGGCGAATCATCATCATTCCGGCATAGTCTAAGCCGCAAAACATGACCATTGGAGCAGGCGGAGCATACATGTTGTTGTATACAAAGTCTTTAACGATGCCAATGATTTCAAACTGATCATCATTACGAGTAAGTATACCTCCAATCCGTCCTTCATCTCCCATCAGTTCAGCAAACTTTTGATTAATAATGACATTATTTTTTTCGTTATCCTCATTGGCACTGAAATCGTGTCCAGCTACCAATTGCATACCCATCGTTTCAATTAACTGGGAGCTTGAAAATACGATGCTGATCAGGTCTTGTTTCGCAAGGTCTTGCCCTTTCCAAAAGAAATTTGCAGCATTGTTGCCAATATTAAGCATTGTTTGATTGCTTACAGCAGCATCCTCAACTACTCCGGTATTGATCAATTCCTGCTGAATTGTATGAAAATGATTTTTCATATCACCTTGTAACGAAACACGAATGAGGTGTTCTTTATTAAAACCCAGTTCTCTGTTTTTGGTATGTTCGATCTGCATATATACGATCAAACTACAGATGATTAACACAACAGATACAGCAAATTGAAATATCACCAATCCTTTGCGGGTAAATAAAGCCCCTTTGCCAGATGTGGATTTTAGGCCTTTTAACACAGCTATCGGATTGAATGAAGACAGATAGAACGCCGGATAACTACCTGCAAATAGCCCGCACAATAAGCCAATTAAGAGTATAGTCAATAAATGCAACGGTTTGAATAAGCCGAGTGCAAGAGTTTTCCCAATCAATGCATTAAATGCAGGCAACGCAACGGCGACAAGGCCAATAGCGATCAACATGGCAATGAAAGAAGTGATTATTGATTCTTGCAAAAATTGCCCAATCAATTTTGACTTACCTGCTCCAATTGCTTTACGAACACCCACTTCACGTGCACGCATAGCCGAACGTGCAGTGGCCAAGTTCATGAAGTTGATACAAGCAATGATTAATATAATCCATGCAATGATTACAAATAAGCGGACACTATCAATCCTGCCGCCAACTTGCTTTCCGTTTTCAAACTTACTGTATAACCGCCATTGATCCATACCGAAAAGAAACAAACGAGGGATCAATTCTGCATTTTTGGTTTGTATGAAACCTTCTATTTGTTGATTCACTGCTGTGACATTCGCGTTCGGTTCCAATTCGACATAGGTTTGTAAGGCATTATTGCCCCAATCCCTTAACCATGTATTTTTATCTTCGAATATCTGCCAGGGCACCAAGCAACCAAATCGTCGGCTGCTGTTTGTAGGCACATCCCGTATGACAGCCGTAACAATATATTCTTCAGCATGATCGACCTGTAAGGCTTTACCCACCGGATTTTCTTCGCCAAAAATCTTTAAAGCCACGCTTTCAGAGAGGACAACAGACCGCAATTGCGGAAAAACGGATTCTGCATTTCCAGCAATAAATGGCAAGGGGAATATGGAAAAAATACTCGGATCAACATAATAAATGTTTTCATAAATGTTTTTATCACCAACCGATAATAACTGCCGTTGCCCCCACGAAACCCTTGCTGCATCTTTAATGCCCGGAATCTCATTTTTTAATGCGTCGGATAATGGGCCGGGTGTACTTTCAAATGTGTAAATTTTACCATCATAAGCTTGGTTTTCCATGATTTGATAAACTTTCCCATATTTTTCGAAATGTTTATCGTATGAAAACTCATCCTCTGCCCATAAGAAGATAAGAGCAGCACAGGCAATACCCACGGCAAGGCCCATAATATTCAGAACACTGTACGTTTTGTTCTTGAAAATAACCCGAAAAATTTGCTTTAAATTCATGATGATAATATTTTAAAAATTTCAAGTTTAAAGTTCAAAATTTAAGGTTTTATCAATTTGAAACCTTAAATCTGAAACTTTGAATAATCTTATTCTGTTTTCAACGATTTCACAGGATTGGCCGTTGCTGCCTTCATCGCTTGATAGCCGACTGTGAGCAATGTTAAAATGACAATGATCAGAGCTGCTGCGGCAAATATCCACCACGAAATACCAATACGGTACGCATAATCTTGCAACATTCGATGCAACCAATAATAAGCCACAGGGAAAGCTATGAACATAGCCATGCAAACCAACACGAGAAATTCTTTGGAAAGCATTTCTACAATTCCGGATGTACTTGCTCCAAGTACTTTTCGAATGCCTATTTCTTTGGTTTTGGTTTCGGCTGTGTAAGTGACCAATCCGAATAAACCCAAACAAGAAATGAAGACAGCAATGATCGCAAAAATGGAGAATAATTGACTGGTGCGGAGATCAGATTTGTAGGTTTTTTCAAATTCTTCATCCAAGAAACCATAGGTGAAATCAGATTTAGAAGGATAATCTTTCCAAACTTTTTCAACAGCAGCAACGGCTTCTTTTGCTTTGCCCGATGCTGTTTTCACATATAAGAAATCCTGCGCTTCATTGGCATAAAGGATCATCAAAGGCCTGATTTCAGAACGCAAATCCTGATAATTAAAATCTTTGACCACACCAATAATTTCAGCATTTTCTTTATCCACATGCATGCCAATTACTGATTGGCCACCTCCAATTAATTTGGCAGCCGCTTCATTCACAATAATCCCTCTGTGAAAAGGATTGGGGGCTTGACTTGGAAGAAAATTTCGTCCTGCCACAAACTGGATATCCATCAGCGAAAAGAAAGTAGAATCAACAGCAGTTGCATCGAGTAGTATCCATTGTTTCGTTTCCTTATCCTGCCAGATATCCCCCATGGACACAGGGGCTTCCATTTTATCTGCGGGAGAGCCTGAAATGCCCACAATACTTGGCTCTACCAATAAACGATCGCGAATAGTTGCATATTGGCTTCCCATGTCAGCAATATTAACCGTAAATACGTTTTCTTTATTGTATCCCAGATTCATATGTTGCATGTATCGTAGTTGAGCGCCAATGCCGATGGTTGCTATGATTAATCCTATAGAAAAAGTAAATTGAGCAACAACCAATATTTTTCGGAAAATAGCTTTACCTCCCTGTGTGTCTGAATGAAATGCATCGATCGGCCGGAATGAAGATAAGGTAAAAGCCGGATACAATCCTGCCAATAACAAAGTGGCGGCGGTTGTACCCAAATATATGAATAAAGTCGACAGATTGAACAGACTAAACTGCATTTGCTTTCCGGCAAGTTCGTTATAAAAAGGCAGTAATAGGTATATGAATAACGTTGCTAAAACAAGCGAAAAGAATAACATAACCACTGTTTCGCCCATCATTTGTTGCAACAAACCGTATTTTTTTGCCCCTACAATTTTACGAACAGCGATTTCGCGGCTACGTTTGCTTGCCCGGGCTGTTACTAAGTTCACATAATTAATACAAGCAATAATCAGGATTAATAGGGCAATGATGGAAAAAATATAAACGGTTTTTAATCCGGCAGGCGTTCCGTCTTTGAAATACAAATGCGTTTCATACAGCGGTTGCAACCTATTCTTTACTTCAATCCTCCGTCCTACGCTGGCAATCTTTTGTTCTATTTCTGTCGTAATAGCAGGGATATTGCTACCAGACGTTAATTTCAAATAAGTTTGAAAACTAGAATGCCCCCAATCCTCATCGATCAGCTTCCAATCCCCGTTTCCTCGAAACAGACGTTGTTGCACATCAAACCGGACAAGAACATCCGTTGTAATAGATGAATTCTGAGGCATATCTTCCATGATACCGGTTACATGGAAAACTAAATTGTTAGAAGCCGTGAGCGTTTTCCCAATAGGATCTTCATTTCCAAAAATGGTTTTTGCTTGGGTTTCGGATATGATCATAGACAAATCATCAGGGAAAGGCCGGTGTGCATCTCCTTTGAGCAAATGAAAACTGAACATATCGAAAAAAGAAGTATCGACAGCCAATCCGGAAATGCCTTTGAACAAAGTATGGTCATAATCCAAATATGACAAGGGGTATTTTCCAATCCGGCAATATTCTTCAATTTGCGGCATATCTTTTTGCAGAAAAGCAGCTAATGGAGCAGGGGTTGTTTCCCAATAACCCTCATTCCCTTTAGACTGCGACATAATCCGGTAAATATCTTCTCCTTTTTTGTGAAACCGGTCATAACTCAATTCGTCTTTCACCCACAGTGTAATTAAAATGACAACAGCAAGAGCTATAGCCAATCCGCCGACATTGATTACCGAATAGGTACTGTTGCGGCGAATATTACGAAAAGCGATTTTTAAATGATAGAACATACAATATTAAGATTCAAAGTTTCAAGTTCAAGGTTTCAGGTTGAAATACCAATTTGGAATCTTAAACCTGAAATTTTAAATGATTTATTCCGTTTTCAACGATTTTACCGGATTGGCTGTTGCCGCTTTCACCGCTTGGTATCCGACCGTAAGCAACGTAAATACAACGATCGTAATTCCCACAGCGACAAACATCCACCATGCAATACCGATACGATAAGCGTAATCCTCTAACATCCGATTTAACCAATAATAAGCCAAAGGAAAAGCAACTAATATGGCAACTCCTATCAACACAAGAAATTCCCTGGACAATCGTTCTACAATTCCGGAAACACTTGCACCGAGTACTTTACGGATAGCAATTTCTTTAGTCTTGGCCTCAACCGTATAGGTTGCCAAACCAAACAAACCGAGACAGGAAACAAAAATGGCAATGAAAGCAAAGCATTCAAATAAATTGCTTGTTTGTAAATCCGATTTATATACTGTATCAAATTCTTCATCTAAAAAATAATAAGAAAATGGAATATTCGGATTGTATTGCTCCCATATCTTTTTCGTAGCGGCAATTGCTTGAGGAATATCCGTTCCGGATGTTTTTACATAAATGCCACTGATCCACCATTTGTTACTCATTATAACCAATGGTTTGATTGCAGTATGCATATCCTGGAAATGAAAATCTTCGGTTACGCCAACAATGATCCCGTCAACCCCATTCATCTTAAAAGATTTCCCAATAGGATCTTGAATATCTGCCGCTTGAACAGCCGTTTTATTCAAAATAAACTTGTTTCCGTCCGCATCTGTTCCGCTAAAATTTTCTCCTTCCAAAATTTTTACGCCCATAGTAGGGATAAAATGTTCATCAGTCAACAGATTTACAAATAATACCTTTTCGTCCTCCATTCCCTCCCAATCGGCCATGGATGATGAGGTGACATTGGTCAACGATTGCGATACAAAAGTGACTCCTTCTACTCCTTTAGCCAAAGATAATTCCGATTGTATGACATCTTTCTTCTTTTTCATCTGGTCGGACAGATTGACGTAAAATACATTTTCACGTTCGTATCCCGGACTTTTTAATTGTATGTATCGCAATTGGCGATTCATGACCAAAGCGCCCATAATCAAAACGACGGCGGCAACAAATTGTACCACAACCAATGTTCTTCTTACAATCATTTTTGACACATTTGTACTTCTTATTCCCTGTAAAGGAGAACGCAAAGACAGGCTGATGGCCGGATAAATCCCGGCAGCCAGCATCATGATCAAGAAGATTGATCCATACATGGCCATCGCTGTTCCGGAAAATATATGGAATGACAATTGTTTGCCGATCAGTAGATTGTATGCCGGAAAAACAAGCAGTAATAAAGCAATGGCGACGATTAAAGACAAGAAGAACAACAATAGGGATTCGCTGAAGAAACTAGCAAACAACGATTTTTTCTTTGCTCCCAAAAGGCTTCGGGTGAAAATTTCTTTATCGCGGCGGGTGGCTCTTGCCGTTACTAAGTTGACGTAATTGACACAGGCAATTAAAAGCAAAATAAATGCTGCAACCGAAAGCAAGCGGCATGCCTGCATTTTCGAATTGGCTGCTCCCGATGCTTCATACAAATTGATATCTTCAAGCGGTTGTAGAATATAGGATACATTTACCTCCGACTGATTCTGCATTTGGATTTCTGTAAGCTTCTTGGCGATTGCTTGAGCATCGGCTCCCGGACGAAGCAATAGATACGTATGAAAGTTGAATCTACGCCATTCCGTTTTAGCGTCAGATTCATAAATCTCGTTCAAGGTAAAAGGGGAAAGCACATCAAACCGGTGGGAAGAATTTCCGGGCATATCGGCCATGACCCCGGTAACGTGGTATTGTTGTTGCTCTTGGTCTAGTACGATTTGGCCTATAGGATCTTCGTTGCCAAACAGTTTTTTAGCCATGCTGGACGAAAGCACAATGGAATAGGGATCAACAAGCGCCCGGCGAGCATTCCCTTTCAACAACGGAAAATCAAAAAAAGTAAAAAACGAAGAATCAACCATTGCATAACGCATATCGGTGATCACACGTTCCCCATTTTTCAGAAAATCCGGTTTCCGTCCCCAGATAAAAACACGGCATACGTCTTCTACATCAGGAATTTCTTCCTTTGCGGCATAAGCCATTGGTGCAGAGGCAATGGGCCAATAAGCATCCTTCCCTTCTGTTTGAAACTGAATATTCGCCTGATACATGTCTTTACTTCGCTTGTGGAAGCGATTAAAACTTAATTCATCTCCAACCCACAACATGATTAGGATCACAGCAGCCAAAGCGATGGCTAATCCACTAACACTGATGGTGGAATACATACCGTTGCGGCGCAGATTACGGAAAGCTACTTTTAAGTGGTAGAACATGTGATTTTAATTTTTAAGGTTGATTGAAGAAGACCGTAAGACATGTAAGATGGTAAGACCGTAAGAGGTTGCGACATTTACATGTATTGGCGTTATATTTTGTTCATTTGACATATGATCTATAATTGTATTTATTTGGCAAAAAGCAAATTCTTTCATTTTCTTACGGTCTTACGTGTCTTGCGATCTTACGGTCTTCTTTTATTCCGTTTTAATACTATCTACCGGATTCAGTCGCGCTACCTTGATGGTTTGCATGCTGATGGTAATCAATGCAATCAATGCGGCTAAAAGGC
>JAVBPN010000261.1:0-12465 GCA_031549585.1 Bacteroidales bacterium | reverse complement strand
TGATTACAAGCTGGGACAGGTAATCAGCTTGACTGATATGGAAGGTAAAATACAAGTCAATGATTATGTTGATGTTGTAGGGACATCCAAAGGTAAAGGTTTTCAAGGTGTTATGAAACGCCATAATTTTGGTGGCGTTGGTGGTGCAACCCACGGCCAGCATAACCGTTTACGTGCTCCCGGTTCTATGGGTGCTTCATCGTTTCCATCACGTGTTTTTCCGGGTCAACGTATGGCCGGACGAACAGGAGGTGAACGTGTGAAAATGCAAAACCTGTATGTCCTGCAAGTAGAAGCCGACAAAAATCTTTTGGTAGTGAAAGGCTCTGTTCCCGGAGCGATTGGTTCATTTTTAATCATTGAATACTAATGGAAGTAGCAGTATATAACATAGAAGGGAAAGATACCGGCAGAAAGGTATCTCTTGACGATGCAATTTTTGGCATCGAACCGAACGACCACGCCATTTATTTGGACGTAAAACAATATCAGGCAAACCAACGCCAAGGAACACATAAGGCCAAAGAACGTTGGGAAATTGCCCGTAGTACCCGTAAGATCAAACGTCAAAAAGGTACAGGCGGAGCACGTGCAGGAAGTTTGAAATCACCCGTTTTTGTGGGTGGTGGACGTATATTTGGCCCGCTTCCACGCGAATATTAGTTCAAGTTGAACAAAAAAGTGAAACAATTGGCTCGCCTTTCAGCATTAAGCTATAAGGCTAAAGATGAAGGAATTGTAGTTTTGGAAGATTTCAAAATGGAAGCTCCCAAAACACAAGAATTTGCCAAAATTCAGAAGAATTTGAAAATTAATGATAAAAAATCACTTTTCGTGTTGAACGAACCGAATGATAATATATATTTGTCGTCCCGTAATTTACAGAAAACCAAAATTGTAACGCTTTCAGGATTAAACACATATAATATTATGGATGCGTCGGTTTTGGTCTTTTCCGAAAGTTCGATTCAAGTCTTACAGCAAAATTCGTAACTCAAGAATATGAAAACATTATTAGATATACTCATCAAGCCGGTTCTTTCCGAGAAAATGACTTCTCAGGAAGCGAAGTTGAATAGTTACGGATTTATCGTACAAAAATCGGCCAACAAGGTGCAGATTAAAAAGGCGATTGAAGAAATGTATGGTGTGATTGTTGAGTCAATCAATACCATGCGTTACGCCGGAAAGAACAAATCCAGATTTACGAAGACAGGTTATATTGCCGGAAAGTCTAATTCTTACAAAAAGGCAATCGTGACCGTGAAACAAGGTGATAAAATTGATTTTTTCAGCAATATCTAAAAGGTTATGGCATTAAAGAAATATAAACCGACCACACCCGGTCAGCGGCATAAAATCGTCACTACCTTTGACGATGTTACTTGCTCCACTCCTGAAAAATCATTACTCATTCCGGTGAAAAGATCGGGAGGACGTAATAGTTCAGGAAAGATGACAATGCGTTATATTGGCGGCGGACACAAGCGTCAATTACGCATTATTGATTTTTTGAGGGATAAAGAAAATATTCCTGCAACGGTAAAGACCATTGAGTATGATCCGAACCGTAGTGCGCGTATCGCTTTATTGGCTTATGCCGATGGCGAAAAACGTTATATCATTGCTCCTGCAGGATTGAAAGTAGGGCAGAAAGTTGAGTCGGGACGTAATGTGGCTCCTGAAGTTGGCAATAGCCTGTATCTTTCAGATATTCCTTTGGGAACTATTGTTCACAATATTGAATTGCGTCCGGGCGAAGGTGCTTCGATGGCTCGTAGCGCCGGAACATATGCGCAATTGCTTTCTCGCGATGGCAAATATGCTAGTTTAAAACTGCCTTCCAGTGAAGTTCGTATGGTCTTAATTACCTGCAAAGCTACTGTAGGATCAGTTTCAAACCCGGATCATTCCAATGAACAATCAGGTAAAGCTGGTCGTAACCGTTGGTTGGGACGCCGTCCTCGCACACGTGGTGTTGCTATGAACCCTGTTGATCACCCGATGGGTGGTGGTGAAGGAAGGGCTTCCGGAGGTCATCCGCGTTCACGTAAAGGTCTTCCTGCTAAAGGATATAAGACGAGAGATAAGAAGAAGGCATCTAGCCAATACATTGTTGAAAGAAGAAAAAAATAATCTGATATGAGCCGTTCATTAAAAAAAGGTCCTTTTATTGATTATAAGTTGGAAAAACGTGTTCTGGATATGAATACTGCCAACAAGAAGTCTGTGATCAAAACTTGGTCAAGGCGTTCGATGATATCTCCCGATTTCGTAGGGCATACCATTGCCGTACATAATGGGAATAAGTTTATTCCTGTATATGTTACTGAAAATATGATTGGCCACAGGCTGGGAGAATTTTCTCCGACACGTGTATTCAGAGGACATGCCGGTAAGAAATAATAAAGCTTGAAAGAATAGAATTATGAGCACAAGAAAAAAGATAGCTGCCGATAAACGCAAAGAGGCAAACAAAACGAAAAGTTTTGCCATCCTGAGGAATTGTCCGACATCGCCGCGCAAAATGCGTTATGTTGTGGACATGATTCGTGGAGTTGAAGTCAATAGGGCGCTTGATATATTGAAATTCAGCAATAAGGATGCTGCTGAAAAAGTAGAAAAGCTTTTGAAATCGGCTATTGCCAATTGGCAAAAGAAAAACGAAGGCGAACGTTTGGAAGACAACATATTGGTTGTTTCTGAAGTAAAGGTCGATAGTGGCCGCGTGATGAAACGCCTCCGTACAGCTCCTCAAGGCCGTGGGTATCGTATGTTGAAACGTTCGAACCATGTTACCTTGGTAGTTGATAAAATGCAAAGCGAAACACAAACACAAACTCAAACAAAATAAGTAACTGTAAATGGGACAGAAAACAAATCCGATATCAAATCGTCTTGGAATCATCAAAGGTTGGGATTCCAACTGGTATGGCGGCAAAGATTTCTCTTCAAAAATCGTAGAGGATAACAAGATACGTAAGTATTTAAGTGCACGTTTAGCCAAAGCCAGCATCTCGAAAATCATCATCGAGAGGACGTTGAAACTGATTACAGTTACAGTACACACTGCCCGCCCGGGAATCATTATTGGTAAAGGCGGACAGGAAGTGGACAAACTTAAAGAAGAGTTGAAAAAAATCACTCAGAAAGACGTTCAAATCAATATTTTTGAAATCAAACGTCCTGAGTTGGATGCTACGATTGTAGCAAATAATATCGCCCGTCAGGTGGAAGGAAAGATATCATATCGCCGTGCGATGAAGATGTCGATCATGTCCACTATGCGTATGGGTGCTGAAGGAATCAAAGTTATTGCTTCCGGCCGTTTAGGAGGTGCAGAAATGGCACGCTCGGAAATGTTGAAAGAAGGACGTATCCCTTTGCATACATTCCGTGCAGACATTGATTATGCCCTTGCTGAAGCATTGACCAAAGTTGGTTTGATCGGCATCAAGGTATGGATCTGTAATGGTGAAGTATACGGGAAACGTGACCTTTCACCTAATGTAGGTAATTACACCACATCTCAACAGGGAGGTGGCCGTGCTCCTCGCGGCGAATTCCGTGAAAGAGGTGAGAGAGGTGAAAGAGGCGACCGTGGCGGTAGAAAAGGTGGCGGTGGAAGAGATCGTCGTCGTTAATCAAATCATTAATCTTAGAAGGATAGAACATTAAAATATTAGAAAATGTTACAACCTAAAAAAACCAAATTCAGAAGACGGCAAAAAGGCCGGATGAAAGGGAATGCCGGACGCGGACACGAGTTGGCATTTGGTTCATTCGGAATCAAGACATTGGAAAATGCTTGGATTACAGGCCGTCAGATTGAAGCCGCACGTCAGGCGATCACTCGTCATATGAAACGTGAAGGTCAATTATGGATCAGAATCTTCCCGGATAAACCAATTACCAAAAAACCCGCTGAAGTACGTATGGGTAAAGGGAAAGGTGCTCCTGAAGGATTCGTAGCTCCCGTTACTCCGGGTAGAATTATGTTTGAAATTGAAGGAGTTCCTTTTGATATAGCTAAGGAAGCGCTTCGCTTGGGTGCACAGAAAATGCCCGTTCAAACAAAATTAGTTATACGTCGTGATTACGTTTTTGAATAAAAGATACGGCCATGAAAATGTCAGAAATCAAAGAATTATCAACCAAAGAGTTGGTTGAACGCATCGAAGTAGAAAAGAAAGCGTTGGTGCACATGAGAATCAATCATGCCGTTTCTCCATTGGATAATCCGATGAAATTGAAGTTTGCCCGCAAGAATGTTGCGCGTTTACTTACTGAGTTGAAAAAAAGAGAAGTCGAACAAAAGTAATTGAATTCCAATGGAAAAAAGAAATTTAAGAAAGGAACGTGTTGGAGTTGTTGTTAGCAGTAAGATGGACAAAACCATTGTCATTGCTGTTAAAATAAAAGTAAAACACCCAATGTACGGAAAGTTTGTGAACAAGACTTCTAAGTTTTATGCACATGACGAGCAAAACACATGCGGAGTTGGTGATACCGTCCGTATTATGGAAACCCGTCCTCTGAGCAAGACTAAAAATTGGAGATTAGTTGAAATCATTGAAAGAGCAAAATAACCATGATACAGCAAGAAAGTAGATTAAGCGTAGCCGACAACAGTGGAGCCAAAGAAGTTTTGTGCATCCGCGTGTTGGGTGGTACACGCCGCAGATATGCGAGTGTAGGCGATACTATTGTGGTGAGTGTAAAAGACGCTATGCCAGCAGGCGACCTTAAAAAGGGAGCAGTGAGCAGAGCAGTTGTTGTACGCACCAAAAAAGAGATACGCCGTGCCGACGGTTCTTATATTCGTTTTGACGACAATGCCGTGGTGTTGCTCAACAATGCCGGTGAAATTAGAGGGACTCGTATTTTCGGTCCTGTTGCTCGGGAGTTGCGTGAAAATTATATGAAAATTGTGTCGTTGGCACCTGAAGTGTTGTAATCATCAAAAAGAATTGAAATGAGCAAGAAATTACATATCAAGAAAGGTGACACAGTGATTGTGATTGCCGGCGATGACAAAGGGAAGCAAGGACGCGTATTGGAAGTAATTGTTGAAAAAAACAGAGCTATTGTTGAAGGTGTTAATATGGTAACCAAACATACGAAACCCAATGCAAAAAACACCAATGGCGGTTTTGTTGAAAAAGAAGCTCCGATACATATTTCAAATTTGAGCCATATTGATCCTAAAGAAAAGAAACCTACCCGTATAGGAAGGCGTCTTGGCGATAATGGAAAATTGGTTCGTTATGCTAAAAAATCAGGGGAGGATATTAAATAATGGAAAAGAAATTCACACCCACTTATAAAAAGAAATACAAGGAGGAAATTGTTCCTACCCTAATGAAAGAGTTTGGGTATACCAGCGTTATGCAAGTGCCCAGGATCGAAAAGATTGTCATCAATCAAGGTGTTGGACGCCATGCGGTAGTCGACAAAAAGATCGTTGATACATCTATTACCGAAATTTCAGCAATTGCAGGTCAAAAGGCGGTTGCAACACTTTCCCGTAAGGATATTTCAAACTTTAAACTCCGTAAGGGAGTTCCTGTAGGGGTTCGCGTTACATTACGCAGTGACCGTATGTGCGAATTTCTCGAAAGATTGATTGCCGTATCATTGCCACGTATCCGCGATTTCAAAGGAATTTCCGGAAAATTTGATGGCCGTGGTAACTATAGTTTGGGTATTTCCGAACAGATCATCTTTCCCGAAATAGATATTGACAAAGTAACTAAAATGATCGGTATGGAGATTACATTTGTTACATCTGCCAGAACTGATGAAGAAGCGTTTGCTTTGTTGCGCGAATATGGTTTACCTTTTAAAAACGTCAAAAAAAATTAGAATATGGCTAAAGAATCAATGAAAGCGCGTGAAGTAAAACGTGCAAAAATGGTTGCCAAATATGCAGAAAAACGTGCCAAGCTGAAAGCAGAAGGTGATTTTCAAAAATTGGCTACGTTGCCGCGTAATTCAAGTACGGTTCGCCTGCACAACCGTTGTTTGTTGACAGGCCGTCCGAAAGGATACATGCGTCAGTTTGGCGTTAGCCGTATTGTTTTTCGCGAAATGGCTTCTAAAGGAATGATACCCGGCGTAAAGAAAGCCAGCTGGTAAAATAAATCAGATTGTAAAAAGACTTAAAATCGTCAGCAATGGACTTAATGAAGATTATACAAGAACAGAATGCTCCCCAGCAAGAGTTTCCAAAATTTGGAAGTGGTGATACCATCACTGTTCACTATAAAATCAAAGAAGGAAATAAAGAGCGTATTCAGCAATATAGAGGTGTTGTGATACAGCGCAAAGGTGGCAAGGGAAGTAATGCAACATTCACTGTTCGTAAAATGTCGGGTGAAATAGGTGTGGAAAGAATATTTCCTCTTACCTCTCCGTTTATTGACAAAATCGAGGTGAATAAATACGGGAAAGTACGCCGTGCAAAAATATTCTATTTGAGAAAATTGACCGGTAAGAACGCCCGTATTGCAGAAAAGAAATTTTAACAAGTGATGTCTGATATTTTTTCTTGCTTCAACAAGAAAAAATATAGGTAATACAATATTTAGAGGTTGTCCATTTGGATGACCTCTTTTATTTTTGTGAATTATTCTATTTGATTCATAGAAAGATATTGTGTTTTCTTTGCTTCTAAGCATAGAAAAATAATTGTTTTTTTTGAAAAAACCCATATCTTTGCCGACTTGTAAAAGTTCTTCGTAAAAAAAATTAACCTATTAATTAAACCTAAAAAAATGGATCCGTTATTTTATTTTGTTCCGGTTGCATCTTTGCTAGCACTGGGCTTCGCTTACTACTTTTTCAAAAATATGATGAAAGAGAGCGAAGGTACTGACGTCATGAAAGAAATTGCTTTGCACGTTCGTAAAGGAGCAATGGCTTATTTGAAACAACAGTATAAAGTGGTTGGTATCGTATTTGTGATTCTTGCATTGTTTTTTGCCATATTGGCATACGGGCTTAAAATCCAAAATCCATGGGTGCCTTTTGCTTTCCTTACAGGTGGTTTCTTTTCAGGATTAGCTGGCTTTATTGGTATGCGTTCTGCCACTTATGCTTCGGCTCGTACTGCAAATGCAGCACGCCGGTCTTTGAATAGCGGTTTAAAAGTCGCTTTTCGTGCTGGTGCAGTTATGGGATTAACCGTAGTTGGTTTGGGATTGTTGGATATCTCATTGTGGTTCTTGTTACTGAATGCTTTTTATGATGCAACAGTAGCACAGAATTTGGTTATTATCACTACCACGATGCTTACTTTCGGTATGGGTGCTTCTACTCAGGCATTGTTTGCTCGTGTAGGCGGTGGTATTTATACCAAGGCTGCTGACGTAGGCGCTGACTTGGTTGGTAAAGTGGAAGCCGGTATTCCTGAAGACGATCCGCGTAACCCTGCAACTATTGCCGATAACGTAGGTGATAACGTAGGTGACGTTGCCGGTATGGGCGCTGACTTGTATGAAAGCTATTGCGGTTCTATTTTGGCAACTGCAGCTTTAGGTGCTTCGGCTTTTTTCAACGAAGGAGATATGCAATTGAAAGCTGTATTCGCTCCCATGTTGATTGCAGCAATTGGTATTGTCCTTTCCGTTTTTGGTATTTTCTTGGTACGTACCAAAGAAGGTGCAAATATGAAACAATTACTTGGTGCATTGGGTAGGGGAGTTAATGTTAGTTCTGTCCTCATTGCTGTTTGTACATTTGGTATATTATATGCATTGCAAATCACCAATTGGGTGGGAATTTCATTCTCTGTTATATCTGGTTTGGTTGCTGGTATCATCATCGGACAATCTACAGAATATTATACATCACATTCATATAAACCGACAAGAAGAGTTTCGGAAGCAGGACAAACAGGCCCGGCAACGGTTATTATTTCCGGCCTTGGATTGGGTATGATGTCTACGGCTATTCCTGTTATTACGATTTCAATAGCTATTATTATGGCTTTCTTATGTGCTATTAATTTTGATGTAGCGCATATGATGTCGGCACAAAACATTGGTCTTGGTTTATATGGTATCGGTATTGCTGCTGTAGGTATGCTTTCTACATTGGGTATCACATTGGCAACAGATGCTTATGGCCCTATTGCTGATAACGCTGGCGGAAATGCCGAAATGAGCCATTTGGAACCGGAAGTACGCAAACGTACCGATGCATTGGATGCTTTAGGTAATACCACTGCAGCAACAGGAAAGGGTTTTGCTATCGGATCTGCAGCTTTGACTGCTTTGGCTCTGTTGGCTTCTTATTTGGAAGAAATAAAAATAGGATTACAACATATCGGAAAAGATGTTTTAGTCTTTGCTAATGGTAATACGGTTGAAACAGCTAAGGCAAGTATTATTGACCTGATGGATTATTACCAAATCAACTTGATGAACCCTAGTGTATTGGTGGGTGTTTTCATTGGTTCAATGATGGCTTTCTTATTCTGCGGTTTAACGATGAATGCCGTAGGACGTGCAGCACAAAGTATGGTTGAAGAAGTACGCCGTCAATTCCGTGAAATCAAAGGAATCCTTACAGGCGAAGCTACTCCTGATTATGCCCGTTGCGTGGAAATATCTACGAAAGGTGCACAAAGAGAAATGTTGCTTCCTTCCATTTTAGCGATATTGGTTCCGATTATTACCGGTGTTATTTTTGGTGTATCCGGAGTAATGGGACTTTTGGTTGGCGGTTTGGGCGCAGGCTTTGTATTGGCTATCTTTATGGCTAATGCAGGTGGTGCTTGGGACAATGCAAAAAAATATGTTGAAGAAGGAAACTTTGGTGGAAAAGGTTCGGATGTTCACAAAGCTACAGTAGTAGGTGATACTGTTGGAGATCCTTTCAAAGATACTTCAGGACCGAGCTTGAATATTTTGATTAAATTGATGAGCATGGTAGCCATCGTAACAGCAGGTTTGACTGTTATTTGGACATTGCTCGAATAAGAGTTCTGGAAAATAAAGGAAATGCCTCAAAAGTAATTTTGGGGCATTTTTTATTTAAAAATGTTGCTTACATTTGGAACTATTTAATATTCAAAGCTATGGAAAAGGTATTGATCTTTGTATTTTACTTCTCGTTGATTTCTTTGATATGTCATGGACAACAAGACACCAAGACCCTTTCTTATCGGATAATGAGTTATAATATACATCACGGGCTTGGATTGGACAATGTAATCGATTTACAACGCGTCGCACATATCATTAATCGGGTATCTCCTCAGGTGATTGCCATACAGGAATTGGATAGTATTACCAACCGGAGTGGCCAGATCGATATGTTGTCACAATTGGCCAATCTTACGAGAATGTATGCAACGTTTGGCGCTTCTATTCCCTTTGAAGGTGGGAAATATGGAGTGGGCATTTTGTCAAAAGAGAAACCGGTTTCATGGAAACGAGTGCCGCTACCTGGCCGCGAAGAAGCCCGTTCGTTATTGATTGTGGAATTTCGTGATTACGTGGTTTGTTGCACGCATTTTTCCTTAAATGCAGATGACCGTTTGGCTTCTGTTCCTTTGATTGAGGAAGCAGTTTCCGGATTTAAGAAACCGGTGTTTCTTGGTGGTGATATCAATGCTGCACCCGAATCTCCTGTGTTGACATTGTTTGCAGAACATTGGAAAATGCTGAATGATCCCAATGCTTTTACAATTCCGTCCAACCAACCGAAGCGTACAATCGATTACATCTTGGGATATTCAAATGGATATACATTTACCGTTCAACACAGCGAGGTGTTGAACGAGCCTGTGGCATCCGATCACTTGCCGCTTTTTGTGGATGTGAAATGCGCTTTGTAAACGTGGCTTAAATCGAGTGAGTTAGTTTGTAATTTTATAGTTTAGTTTGTCTTTCAAGACAATTTTTGTATTCAAAAATGCGAATCAAATACGATGGATTAACCAAATTTCACGTATAAAATATCCGGATTTTTCATTAGGTTTGCGATTAAATTTATTAAACTGTAAAAAATATCGTAATGAAATTATTGGAAGGAAAAACAGCGATAGTCACTGGGGCTGCCCGGGGAATTGGTAAATCCATTGCATTGAGATTAGCTTCGGAAGGAGCAAATATAGCTATTACCGATTTGGCTTATGACGATAATGCGAAAGCCGTGGAAGCCGAATTGAAAAAAATGGGAGTTAATTCGAAGGCTTATGCATCAAATGAAGCTAATTTTGACGACACACAAAGAGTAGTGGACGAGATAACCAAAGATTTTGGCCGTATAGATATATTGGTCAATAATGCAGGCATTACGCGTGACGGTTTGTTGATGCGCATGACCGAGGAACAATGGGATATGGTAATCAATGTCAACTTAAAATCGGTATTCAATTTTACCAAAGCTGTTCAACCATTGATGCTTAAACAACGTGCCGGAAGCATCATCAATATGAGTTCGGTTGTTGGCGTTTCGGGTAATGCCGGACAAGCCAATTATTCGGCATCTAAGGCGGGAATCATTGGATTTACCAAGTCGATTGCTAAGGAAATGGGTTCGCGTGGTATTCGCAGCAATGCAATTGCTCCAGGCTTTATTGAAACTGAGATGACACTGGTTTTGCCTGAAGACGTTCGTAAAGGTTGGTATGAAAAAATACCGCTCCGTCGTGGCGGGACACCCGAAGATGTAGCCAATGTAACATTATTCTTAGCATCTGATCTTTCTGCTTATGTCAGCGGGCAAGTGATCAATGTTTGCGGAGGGATGAACACCTAGTATTTTGCCAAAATTATTTCATTCAGAGTAATATTGTATTATTTCTCATTGTGCCTAAAAATCCGCTTTTCTTAATCATATGACTTATAAAATATGATTATTTTTGTTACGGATCAATCAATAATATCATATATTTGTATGTTCATTACAAATTCAAATTGAGATAGGTTGTATTGTAACTATTTATGAAAAGTCGAATTTTGGCAAAGTTATGAATGAGAAAAAGCCGGTTGGGACGTTGAGTCATCCAACAATTTGATTGGGAAACAATTCAATAAATTATATTTTAACTTTAAAAACAATTTTATGTCAGAACAAAAGCACAAAGGGAATATTGTTGCAATTATTGCGATGATCTTCCTGTTCGGGATGATTTCATTTGTTACAAACCTGGCATCACCCATGGGCGATATTCTAAAGAACCAGTTTCAGGTGGCCAACTGGATGGGTACATTAGGGGTGTTGTGTAATTTTATTGCATATGCAGTAATGGGTATTCCTGCAGGTAACATGTTGCAAAAACTTGGCTACAAGAAAACAGCATTAATCGCTATTATTGTCGGATTTGTGGGTGTTGGCATCCAAACACTTTCAGGCACTATCGAAAGCAGTACCGCATTCGGAGTTTATTTGTTGGGAGCTTTCGTTGCCGGGTTCTCCATGTGTTTGTTAAATACAGTGGTCAATCCGATGCTGAACACATTAGGTGGCGGTGGCAACAAAGGAAATCAATTAATCCAGCTTGGAGGTACATTTAATTCCCTTTGTGGTACAGCGGTGATCATACTGACCGGGATACTTATCCCCGAAGGTATCAAAAACGCAAAAATCGGTGACGTTTTTCCGCTAATGTACGGTGCTTTGGCTATTTTTGCTTTTGCTTTTATCGTCATATTGCTCACCAAAATTCCGGAAAAGAATAACGAGAAAAAAACTACAGACACATCATCTTCAAAATATAGCGCTTTGTCGTTCCGTCATTTTATATTAGGCGCTATTGGTATTTTTGTTTATGTAGGTGTCGAGGTGGGGATTCCCAATGTATTGCAAAAATGGTTGCAAAACCCCGACCTGGATGTTTTAAAACTGGGATCGTCCGGCGGTGCTGAAGCTATTGCGGGATCCGTAGCGGCAACCTATTGGTTTATGATGCTCATCGGCCGTCTTGTTGGCGCATCCATCGGCCATAAAGTTTCTGCCAAGAAGATGTTGTCAGTGGTTTCTTTTGTTGCTATTTTATTGGTTTTAGGGGCTATGTTCATTTCTACGGATAGTTTTGTCAACTTGCCCGTATTCAAAAATAATGCAGAAGGCCTTTTCGGCCTGGCGAATGTGCCTGTCAGTGCGGCATTGCTGGTTCTCTGCGGATTATGTACATCAATCATGTGGGGCGGTATTTTCAACCTTGCTGTTGAAGGCCTTGGCAAATACACGGAGAAAGCATCCGGATATTTTATGGTGCTTGTTTGCGGCGGTGGAATATTGCCGTTGTTGCAAAACGGAATCGTTGACTTAACCGGTGGATTAGGCTATCTTACCAGTTATTGGATCGTTGTTGCCGGGTTTGCCTATCTGCTTTACTATGCATTGGTCGGAAGCCGCAATGTCAATAAAGACATTCCTGTAGAATAATTATCAACCGAAATAGAAAAATGAAGAATGGAATATTTCTGTTCTTCATTTTTCGTTTCTTTA
>JAVBPN010000183.1:0-3588 GCA_031549585.1 Bacteroidales bacterium | reverse complement strand
AGAAATCAATTTCTTCCATGTGGGCAAAGAAATCGTTATCCAAACCGCCATATTTTTTATATAGTTCCGTTCTTACAAAAAAGGCAGCTCCGGAAGCCCAAAATATTTCAGTATCACTGTTATACTGGTTTAAATCTTTTTCTATGGTTTGAAATATCCTTCCGCGACAAAAAGGATAGCCGAATTTATCTATAAATCCACCGGCAGCACCGGCATATTCAAATGCTGTTTTATCATGATATGCAAGCAGTTTAGGTTGACAAACCGCTATTTGAGGGTCGGCATCCATTAATGCTATAACTGGCTCTATCCAATTAGAAGTTACTTCTACATCGGAATTTAATAATACGCAATATTCAGCATCAATTTGTTCGATGGCTTTATTATAACCTTTGGAAAATCCCATGTTATCCTGAAAAGCTATACATCTCACCTGTGGAAAATTTTGTTGCAAAAAATCTACCGATCCATCGGAAGAACCATTGTCAGCAACAATAATTTCAGCAGCATCACCTGTATTTTCAATAACATTAGGTAAAAAACGCTGTAAGAAACTTATTCCATTCCAATTCAATATAACTACTGCAACTTTCATAAATTTCATTAAATTAATACAATAACGCAACAATCTAACAACTTTTACTTTTGCGTTATTTTTAATATATTATTTATTCTACCATTGCAATAATTTCTCCTTTTTCCACAAGTTTGCCCTGAGGAGCACAAATTTCAACAATCTTACCGTAAAAATTGCTCAAGATAGGTTACATTCCATAATATGCATTAACCGTACCAACAATATCTCCTTCCTTAACTTTGGTTCCAATAGCAGTTGGTTCCGAATGGTCGGTAAAATCTACCTCCCACACCATTCTACCTTTAACGGTCGTAACAACAGGTTTTGCGTTAGGATATTTAGCTTGCCAATCTTCAACTGCTGGTTTAGCGGGTGCTGCCGGTGCTACCGCAGGAGCAGGAGCCGCAACAATCCCGGTTTTACAAACAGCATCGGCTTTTGCTTTTGCCAACTCTTGTTCAAATCGTTGTTTGGCAACACCGTTTTTATAATCACGATACTGGCGATCGTGCATGGCTAATTCAAATAATTCTTCATCATTTTTACCAAAATCCCATTTATTATCTTTCATCTCTTTGCGATATTCATCTAATTGATCAGGATAATTATCTTGTGGTGTAGCTGTAGAAAATTCATAACCGTTTTTCTTCGCCAATTCTATAATTTCCGGAGCCAATGGACCAGGCAGAGTACCTGCTTTTCCGGTAATCATACCCCAGCTGTCTTTGTCAATTTTAGAGAAACGAGGTTCATTGTTAGCCAAACTCAAAATATTCATCAATGCAATATTTTTAACATACTGGCTGAAAGGCGTTACCAAAGGAGGATAACCTAATTGAGGCCATACATATTCTACTTCCTGGAACAATTGAACAACAAGATCATTCAGGGTTACTTCAGGTTTGTTGTTTTTACGCAAAGCCATGTTGATAGCACCATGCATACCTTTAAGGTCGGCCATCATAGATCCCATCATACCGCCGGGAAGTCCGCAACCAACCAATAACGAAGACATCTTACTATTGCCCGGATCGATAAAATAGCCTAAGAAATCATCAATAAAAGATTGTGTCATTGCACGAGCTTCCATATAGGCTTTCATGTTGATATCTTTTACCATAAATCCGGCATCTTTCAACATTGCCTGAATAGTGATCACATCAGGATGCACCATACCCCAAGAAAGTGGTTCCATGGCCACATCAATAACATCGGCACCGGCACGAGCAACTTCCAACATGCTTGCAACAGAAAAACCCGGACCAGAGTGTCCGTGGTAATCTACAAGGATTTTAGGATATTTCTTTTTGATTTCATACACCAATTTACCCAATGTTGCAGGACGACCAACGCCGGCCATATCTTTCAAACAGATTTCATCGGCCCCAAATTCCACCATTTTATCTACCAAATTCATGTAGTATTCCACCGTATGGATTGGAGAATGGGTAATACTCAAAGCCGCTTGCGAAATCATTTTAGCTTCTTTAGCATATTTGATAGATAATTCAAGGTTACGCGGGTCGTTCAATCCGCAGAAGGAACGGGCAATATCAACACCTTGTGCTTTTTTTACCTTGTACATCAATTGACGTACATCTTTGGGCACAGGATACATGCGTAACCCATTCAATGCCCTTTCGAGCATATGGGTTTGAATACCTGCCTTGTTGAATGGTTATACCCATTCACGCACCGCTGTCTTCGGATTTTCACCAAATAATAAGTTTACTTGTTCAAAAGCTCCACCATTTGTTTCCACACGGTCGAAACAACCCATTTCTACAATGATTGGGGCAATTTGTGTTAATTGGTCTACGCGTGGCACGTATTTTCCTGATGATTGCCACATGTCGCGATAGAGTAAGCTGAATTTGATTTCTCTTGCCATGATTATTTATATTGTTTTTTGTTTTGACGTTATATGAAATTTGCAGTCTTTCGGACAATCTTAATTCATTAGTTCTTGTACGATTTTTTCTACAATTATTCCTTCTGCTTCTGCTTTATAATTTTTGACTATTCTATGTCTTAATACTTGAACGGCTACAGCTTTTACATCTTCAATATCGGGTGAAAACTTTCCGTTTAATGCTGCATGGCATTTTGCACCTATAATAAGGTATTGCGAAGCCCTTGGACCTGCTCCCCAGCTTAAATATTTATTAGCAAACATATGTGCCAGTTCTGTATTCGGACGAGTAGAAGCTACAAGTTTTACAGCATAATTAAGAACATTGTCCGTTACCGGAATTTTCCTTACCAAATGTTGAAAAAACAGGATTTCTTCACTATTCATTACCGGTTTTAAATCAATATTCTTATCAATAGTCGTATTATTTACAATTGCTATTTCTTCGGCAAAAGAAGGGTAATCCAAATAAATATTAAACATAAACCTATCTAATTGCGCTTCGGGCAATGGATAAGTACCTTCCTGCTCTATGGGATTTTGAGTAGCCAATACAAAAAACGGTTCCTGTAATTTATTAGCAACGCCAGCCACAGTAACTATCTTTTCTTGCATGGCTTCCAATAAGGCAGATTGCGTTTTGGGTGGTGTGCGGTTTATTTCATCAGCCAACACAATATTAGCAAATATAGGGCCTTTGATAAATTTAAATTCACGATTGTTATTCAATATTTCGGCACCTACAATATCAGAAGGCATAAGATCGGGAGTAAACTGAATACGGTTATATTTCAAATCCAATACCTGCGCAAGCGTGTTTATAAGCAACGTTTTAGCAAGCCCGGGTACACCAATCAATAAGCAATGCCCACGGCTAAAGATGCTGATTAAAATATTTTTAACAACATCATCTTGCCCAACAATAACTTTTCCTATCTCTGCTTTTAAAGCTTGATATTTAAGTTGCAGTTCTTTGACCGCTTCTACATCCGAAAAATTTTCAACAGTTTTCAAAGTCAATACTTTATTTTCCCCAATCGTACATAAAATCACATTTGGCATACTTGCCATTGATTACAACATACGTTGTTTTTACTTT
>JAVBPN010000213.1:0-5929 GCA_031549585.1 Bacteroidales bacterium | reverse complement strand
AGTTATTTATACATATTGATCGGCGTCGTTGTCCTGATCATTGGGTTTATATTGATGTCGGGCGGCAAAGCAGCCAATCCGAATGAATTTAACCCGGAAATATTTAGCTTTCGGAGGATTACACTTGCTCCGGTCATTGTAGTTGCCGGATTTATGTTTATCCTCTGGGCAATTATGAGAAAGCCAAAAAGTTAAACATCGAACGATGGATGAATCTGCCCGAAATCGGGTTATTCCATTCATACATTCAATAATTATCCATATTTATACACATGCACGATTTAAGCGAACAGGAAATTGTTCGGAGGAATTCTCTCGCAGAGATGCGTAGTTTAGGAATAGATCCGTATCCGGCAGCAGAGTATCCGGTAAATGCAAATACACAAGACATCTTAAATAATTTCGATCCAAAATCCGGTAATTATCAAGATGTGCGTATTGCAGGTCGTATCATGAGCCGCCGTATCATGGGAAGCGCCTCTTTCATGGAACTACAAGATGCAACAGGAAAGATTCAGCTATATTTTAAACGCGACGATATTTGCCCCGGTGAAGATAAAACGATGTATAATGTCGTTTTTAAACGATTGCTTGATATTGGAGATATTATCGGAGTGAAAGGCTTCGTATTTATCACACAAATGGGCGAAACATCCATTCATGTAAAAGAATTCACGGTATTGAGCAAATCATTGCGCGTACTTCCGATTGTAAAAGAGAAAGACGGAAAAGTGTTTGACGCTTTTACGGATGCTGAACAACGTTACCGTATGCGTTATGTAGATCTGATTGTGAATCCGCAAGTGCGCGAAACCTTTGTGAAACGGACAAAGGTGATTAATTCGATTCGTAATTTTTTCAATCAACTTGGCTATTTAGAAGTTGATACGCCTGTATTACAATCTATTCCGGGCGGAGCTGCGGCACGTCCGTTTATCACACATCACAATGCATTGGATATTCCTTTATATCTTCGTATTGCCAACGAATTGTACCTCAAAAGGTTAATTGTAGGTGGATTTGAAGGAGTTTATGAATTTTCGCGCAATTTCCGGAATGAAGGAATGGATCGCACGCATAATCCTGAGTTCACCTGTTTGGAAATATATGTTGCGTACAAGGATTATATGTGGATGATGAATCTAACGGAACAATTGTTTGAAAAGGTATCTCAAGACGTAACCGGAAACACAAAAGTTCGCATTGGAGAAAACGAAGTCGATTTTAAAGGCCCATATCGTCGTTTGCCCATGTTGGATGCCATCAAAGAATACACCGGAGTTGATATCAGCGGCATGGACGAAGGACAGATACGGAATGTTTGCGATCAATTGCATATCGAAACCAATGAAACAATGGGCAAAGGCAAATTGATTGATGCCATTTTCGGAGAAACATGCGAAAAGCATTTGATCAATCCTACCTTTATCATTGATTACCCAATAGAATTATCGCCGTTAACCAAGCGTCACCGTCATAATCCGGATTTAACCGAACGTTTTGAACTGTTTGTCAACGGCAAGGAAATTTGTAATGCTTATTCGGAATTGAATGATCCCATTGACCAATTGGATCGTTTTCAGGATCAAGCAAAGTTGAAGGAGAAAGGAGACGATGAAGCAATGTTTATTGACATGGATTTTGTCCGGTCACTTGAATACGGCATGCCGCCGACATCTGGAATGGGAATTGGCATTGACCGGTTGGTAATGATGATCACCGATCAACCTTCCATACAAGATGTGTTACTTTTCCCGCAAATGAAACCGGAAAACAAACAGCACACCGCTTCAGAAGAAGAGTATCCAGCAATGGGAATACCTACAGAATGGATAGCTCCTTTGCAAAAGTTAGGTTTCCAAACCATAGAAAGCCTTAAATCAGTATCTGCCGGAAAGTTATTCAATGACCTGTGTGGATATAATAAGAAAAATAAGCTGGAATTGAAAAATCCGACCATGGATGAAGTAAAATCTTGGATAGAATAATCGACGAGCTATGACTATTGCAGTTATTGGAAGCGGGAGTTGGGCTACGGCCTTGGTAAAAGTGCTTTGTAACAATGTAAAGCAACTCAATTGGTATATCCGTGAACCGGAAATCAGGGAGTCAATTGCCTTGTATCAAACCAACTGCAACTACATGAGTTCGATACAGCTTGATACCACCAAGGTACAAGTATTTGATGATGCCGATGAAGCCGTTCGCCAATCCGACCTACTTTTGTTCGTTGTCCCGGCGGCCTTTTTGAAGGTTACTACCGAAAGCATGTCTGTAAAATTTACGGACAAAATGGTTTTTTCGGCTATTAAAGGGATTGTTCCGGGCGAAAATTTAACGGTAGGCGAATATTTTAATCAACGGTTTGAATTGCCATTTGACCGGTTTGGCGTGATTTCCGGGCCAACTCATGCTGAAGAAGTTGCTTTGGAACGGTTATCGTATTTGACCATTGCCTGCAAAGAAAAGGAAATGGCCGAGTTGATGGCTGCCCAATTAACATGCCGTTATATTAAAACCATTATATCTTCGGATATATATGGCATCGAATACGGCGGTATACTTAAAAATATTGTAGCATTATGTGCAGGTATTGCACATGGCGTCGGATATGGTGACAATTTCCTCGCCGTATTGGTATCTAATGGCTTTGCTGAGATTAAACGATTTATCGAACAAAGCTATCCTGCAAAACGCACCATTGAACAATCGGCTTATTTGGGCGACCTATTGGTGACCTGTTATTCACAATTTAGTCGCAATCGTACATTTGGAACAATGATTGGTAAAGGCTATTCCGTAAAGTCTGCCCAATTGGAAATGAATATGGTAGCTGAAGGATATTATGCCGTTGCTTGCATGCACGAGATCAACAAACGTTACCATATTGATCTGCCTATTGTAGATGCTGTATATAACATGCTTTACGAAAAAGTTGCTCCCTCTGTAGAGATTCGTTTGCTGAGTGAGAAATTTTCATAACCGTCAATTTTGCTTGTGTATAACGACGATTACTGGATGAAAGAAGCGCTGAAAGAAGCGCAAAATGCCTTAAAGAAAGATGAAATTCCTGTAGGCGCTGTGATTGTTGCTGCCAACAAAATTATAGCCCGGGCACATAATCTGACCGAAACATTAACTGACGTTACTGCCCACGCAGAAATGCAAGTCATCACATCAGCCGCTTCGTATTTAGGCGGAAAATATTTAAAAGAATGTACGCTGTATGTAACACTCGAACCTTGTCCGATGTGTGCCGGGGCATTGTTTTGGACACAAATTTCCAAAATTGTGTATGGAGCTTCTGATATTAAGAGAGGATTCTCATTACATCCCACATCTTTATTACATCCTTCAACAACGGTAGTTTCTGGCGTTTTACAACAGGAATGCGCCGAATTGATGATTGATTTTTTCCAAAAGAAAAGGAAAAATAGGATATAGTGTTGTGTCAACTCGCAAATGACTCTTATTCCGCCGTCATTGTGAACCCAAAGGGTGAAGCAATCTCAAAGGGCAAAAAAGGGATTGCTTCGCTACGCTTGCAATGACGGTTGTAACGTTTCATCATTGACGTGACCACTAGGACGAAATAGCATATAACAAAAAAGAGGCCGATATCGGCCTCTTTTTTAAAACTATTCTAGATTCTCTAAAATACTACATCTCCTTTTCTCGTTGTATAGCTTATTTTTAAAGCGCTACAACGCCTAAGTGCCTGTTTCACATCGGTAACCACACCCATTTTGACATTTTCGTCAATTTTCAATGCGGTAGTCATCAATGCTTGATCAGATTCACTTTTTGTTTCTCTTTCGCTGGCAATAAAAGCCTCAATATCGTCAATCGTAGCGAATTTATCATTCAACTGAATACGGGTAGACGTTCCATGCAATCTTTCATATTGCTGACGAGGAGCACCCACATTGATGTAACTGATCAACGATTTGTTTTCCAATTTTCTCACTTCAGAAGCTACCGGTAAAGAGCTTTTTACCATCACTGTTGCCTGTCTCATACTGGTGGTCACCATGAAGAAGAAGATCAACATGAAAATAATATCCGGCAACGAAGTGGTTGCTATTTCTGGGGTTTCCTGTGACCCCTCTTTTTTAAACCTTGCCATATTAATTTCCTCCTATGTTTTTAGGTTCAGCTTCAGAGATAGACATTGGGTATACCTTTGACACAGCTTCTTGTTCTTCCTTATTCAAATCATCAAATTGTTTTGCGAATTTCTGCATAGAAAATTCATTACGCAATTCATGAATAGCGCCGGCCAACTCGTTTTGCACTGCGATATAAGTTTTATATGACGTACCCCGGTCATTTTGCAAAGAAACAACAGCTCCCTTATTTCTCGTTACTGTTCCTAACAAAGGAATATCTATTGTTTCTTTTTCCGGAAACTCATCGCCCGTATTATGAATATCATAAAATTCTTTGGTCTTTTGACGAAGATCCATAACAGACAGATATTCTTTTTCTACCAACAACGCATTGTTTTGGTTCACAGCCACTACAAGAACATTTCGTTCTTTAATGTCTACTCTCGTTTTATCATCTTGTTGTGGTACTATTGGCGGCAATTGTCTAATCAACCCGAAATCTGTTCCCATGGTAGTAACCATCAAGAAAAAGATAAACAGGATGAAAGAAATGTCGGCCATTGAGGCGGCATTAATTCCTGGCGTCTTTTTTATATTTGCCATGTTTTTATTTAAAATAACGTGATACGGATGAATAAAGAATGGCTACGATAGATCCTACCAAAGTAATATAAAACAAATATATACCGGCTTCAATTAATTTTATCTGCCCTTCTGCAACAGGAATATCTGCAGCAACGTAATCACCATCGCTAGTCAAAAAATAACAAATTAAGAAAAGTACAACCAGAAGGCCAACACCAACAAAGGCACCCCTAGCTTTCTTAAAATCTTGAATCATGTAGATTACTGGAAATACAACGGCAGCTATGATAGCTATTGCTAATGCAATATATGCCAAAGGAATTCCAAATGATATAATAAAATCAGTCATAACAATTAATTATTAGCTTTGTATTTAACCAAAATATCCATCATAGAGATAGAAGCATCTTCCATTGAGTTCACTAAACTGCTGATTTTATTAAGCAGATAATTGTAGAACACTTGAAGAATCATAGCTACGATCAAACCGAAAATGGTTGTTAACAATGCCACCATCATACCTGATGCAACAATCGTCGGAGAAATATCACCTGCCTTTGCAATATCATCGAACGCTTGAACCATACCAACAACTGTTCCCAAGAATCCCAAAGAAGGAGCCAAAGAAATAAACAATTGTAACCAGATCATACCGTTTTCTAATTTACCCATTTGTACGCCACCGTATGAAACAATTGATTTTTCAACCATATCAACACCTTCTTCGTAGCGTTCAAGACCTTGGTAAAATATACTGGCCACAGGACCTCTAGTGTTACGGCATACTTCTTTAGCAGCCTCAACACCACCTTCTGCCAATGCATCTTCTACCTTTTTCAATAGTTTGTCGGTATTGGTGGTTGCCATATTTAAATAAATGATCCGTTCTATAGCAATAGCTAATCCGATAATCAAGAGGATCAAAATAGGCGTCATCCAGGGCACACCCCCTTGTACAAATTTTTCTTTCAAAGCATTGTGTAATTCCGAAAGGCCGCCTCCCGATGCTGCTTCTTGTGCAAACAAACTGGATGCGTTAACAAAGAACATTCCACAAACAGTGATGAATGAGACTAATTTTTTCATGATTTCAATTCAATTTTAGGTTATAACGAATTTGGTTTATAATATTAAAAATTTCAGCGGAGAGAAAGGGATTCGAACCCTTGGTACCCTTTTGAGGTACACACACTTTCCAGGCGTGCGCCTTCGACCACTCGGCCACCTCTCCGTTC
>JAVBPN010000150.1:0-2777 GCA_031549585.1 Bacteroidales bacterium | reverse complement strand
ATGGTTTATTTTCTCCCTCTCTTTGGCGGTTTTCTTGCCGATAAGGTATTAGGATACGGGAAGACTATATTGTTAGGTGTCTTTGTCATGTTCACGGGCTATATTCTATTGGCAATACCCGGAGAACCTAACTTAGCAGGCAAGGTAATGATGTTTGGAGCCTTAGCACTGATTTCTGTCGGCACAGGCTTTTTCAAAGGCAATTTGCAGGCGTTAGTTGGTAATTTGTACGAGTCGGCTGAATACAAAGGGAAACGGGATATCGCGTTTTCAATTTTCTACATGTTTATCAATATCGGAGCATTTTTTGCACCCAGTGTTGCTAATAGTATTAACAATGCTTTCCTGCAAAAAGAAAATTTCACGTATGATGCAACTATTCCCAAAAACTATGTGGCATTAAACGATAGAGTTCTTAATGATTCTGAAAAAAACACATTTATCGTAAAAGCGCTTGAAGGGAAAAATGCAACTACAGAAAAAGAAAAAGCAGAAATAATCAAGAAAGCAAAGAAGAATGACGCAGTTATTTTCCAAGAAGATGAAGCTAAATGTTTATTCAATTTAAAAGCTGCCGGTTTATATCAATTAACAGCTTCTGGAAAAATCACAGACCCTTCGATGACAATCTTAAAGGATGAGTATCAATTATTATCGAGTCGTGAATCAAAGGATGCAGCAGCTAAGGCAGCGGTAATAGAAAAAATAAACAACATCAATGTTACAAATGCTTCCATATTTGGTGATGCAGAACATCCTGAAAAGTTTGCTACCAATTTTGCCGGAAGTTACGTTGCCAATTCACTGAGCAAGTCATATAACCTTGCTTTTGGAGTAGCTTGTATTAGTTTGATTGTTTCTTTATTAATATTCTTAGGCTTCCGGAAAACATGGAAACCAGTCGATAAAACGCATAAGCAACAATTGAAAGAAGCGGAAAAAACAGGAAAAAAAGACGAAACATTAGTTATTCTTACTCCGGCGGAAGTAAAAGAACGAATTATTGCATTGCTTCTTGTGTTCTTTGTGGTAATTTTCTTCTGGATGTCGTTCCACCAAAACGGATTGTGCATGACATTCTTTGCACGCGATTATACGGTTAGTGATATTTCTCCATTACAGAATATGTCGTTTGCCCTTCTATCATTAATTCCATTTATTATTGTTGTTTATGGTATTTACCTCGCTACAATGGGTTTATTCGGAGGGAAAAGAAAGCCTGCACAAGGTCTTATCATAGCTTTGATTGGATTAGCCGGAATGATAGCATACTACTTCGCCGATGTACGCAATATGACAGAGATGGTAAAAATTACACCTCAAATTTTCCAACAATTTAACCCATTGTTCATTGTTATATTAACTCCGCTATCTGTAGCCTTATTTACTTATTTGGCTAATAAAGGAAAAGAACCTTCGGCTCCTCGCAAGATTGGTTTTGGGATGGTCATTGCCGCTATCGGATTCATCATTCTGTTAATCGGTTCGTTAGGATTACCTGCTCCTTCCGAAATAGAAGATGGTATTTCAAGCACCTTGGTTAGTCCTAGCTGGTTAATCGGAACTTATTTGGTATTAACGCTTGCTGAATTATTTTTGAGCCCAATGGGATTATCATTTGTGGCAAAAGTAGCTCCTCCTCAATATAAAGGTATGATGCAAGGTGGCTGGTTAGCCGCTACCGCAACAGGAAATCTGTTGGTTGGAGTAATGGGTTCGTTCTGGGATAAACTGCCTTTATACGCTTTTTGGAGTGTATTGGTCATTTGCTGCCTCTTATCGGCCGCATTCATTTTCTCTATTATGAAACGGTTGGAGAAGGCTACGAATTAAGCACACAACCTGCAAAACGAACAAATCTAACAGATTGTCAAGGTCTGTTAGATTTTTCATATACAACAAAACACAACCTTTACTTGTTGATATTTTCACAACAAATAATACATGCATCGACATTGTGTGATATTTCTTGCGTGTTGCTTGATATCCTTATCTGTAACAGCACAATCCGGGCAATTGCGTTATAGCGGGCAAGTGTCGGGATGGGTGCAATATGCGCCTGATCAAGATTACAATTGGGCAATTGGAGGAAGGTACATTCCAAAATTGACATATGACAAGCCTTTCAATACCGGACACAAGCTGGATATTGAGGCCTCTCTCAATATTTATGGAGATGTTCGTACTGCAAATTTTGACAGTACACATAGCGAAGGAAAAATCAAACCTTATCGTTTGTTTATTGGCTATTCTTTCCCTAACTTTGTCATAAAAGGAGGGTTACAAAGTATTCGTTTTGGAAGCGCCGAAATGTTCCGTTCGGTCATGTGGTTTGACCGGACAGATCCTCGCGACCCATTGCAAATTTCCGATGGGGTATGGGGGCTTACGGGGCGATATAATATTAGGAAATTTAATATATGGTTGTGGATGTTGTATGGAAATGAAGACGCTAAAGGAACTGATTTCCTACCGACCAATCAAACCATCCCGGAAATAGGAGGACGCATACAATGGCAATACCCTTTGGGCGATATTGGTTTTGCATATCATTTCAGGCGAGCCGATACTGAGATCTACCCTCTTGCATATGTTTATACGCCGGAGCACCGGTTTGGCCTCGATGCCCATTTTCGTTGGCGGGTTGGCGTAACGATCGAAGCATCTAGTATTCATTTAGCCGAGGATGTGGGTATATACACACATCAATCGTTGATGACTTTTGGGTTAGATTATAAATTTAAACTTGGAAAAGGATTGAAAACAAATTTTGAACA
>JAVBPN010000185.1:0-11714 GCA_031549585.1 Bacteroidales bacterium | reverse complement strand
CGCGCTACCTTGATGGTTTGCATGCTGATGGTAATCAATGCAATCAATGCGGCTAAAAGGCCGGCCAACACAAAGATCCACCAGTGTATCGGCGTATGATAAGCAAAGCCTTCGAGCCAGCGGCTCATAGCATACCATGCAATTGGCGAGGCAATCAATGCAGCTATACCTACCAACTTGAGAACTCCGGATGAGAGAATGACAAGAATATTGCTTACACTGGCGCCCATTACTTTGCGAATTCCAATTTCTTTGGTACGTTGCTTGGTTGTAAATACGGCTAGGCCGAATAAGCCCATGCAGGAGATGAAAATAGCCATAGCCATGGCTGCGCTGATGATTTGCTCCGTTTTCTGTTCTTTTTCATAGAACGAGGCAATAGTATCATCATAGAAAGCTACCTCCAATCGTTCGTTTGGATTCACTTCCTTCCAAGTTTTTTCTATATCAGACATGATACGTTCCACATCTCCGATTCCTTTTCCTGTTGTGGCTAATTTAATTGACATAGTACGCGCACTTTGTGTGGTAGCACTGATTGCCATGGGTTTGATCGGATCATGTAATGATGTCAGGTGAAAATCGGCTACTACGCCTACAATTTGTCCCTGACGTTGATCAAAAGGAACTCTTTCGTTTTCCGGCATGTAATCCCAAATGCTACTTTTAATATAATGTCCGATAGCATCTTCGGGATTGTTGAACCCTAATTGCTTGACAAAACTTTCGTTCAACACAAATTCCTTCATATAAGGGCTGGGAAGAACATTGCGCCCGGCAATCAGCCGAAGGCCATACAGCGGAATAAAATTGTCATCACAAAACTCCAGAGATCCGGATGTTTCCATATTTTCACCATTCTCATTATATTTAAATATAGTGCCGGCATGACCTTTAGCTGTCGGCGGCTCTGTATGGATACTTACCATCTTCACATAAGGAAACTGCCGCATTTTTTCGGCCAATACTTCATGGTTACCCTTCATTTTGACGGTGATGATGGCGTCTTTATCGAATCCCATATCTTTATTCATTATGAAATGAATTTGATTGCCTACAATGAGTGTACAGATAATGAAAACCAATGAAATAGTAAACTGGAATACGATCAATGTTTTGCGAAGGATATTTTTTGAACCGCCTTTTTGTACATATCCTTTGGTACTTTCGATCGGTGAACAGGCGGACAATACCTTGGCCGGATAAAAACCGGCGAGAAAAGTCGTACAAATAATTAGCACAACCAAGAATATCCATGTAAACGGGTTTGTTAAGCCCATTGAAAGCCCTTGGGGAATGAATGACTGAAATGCTACAAGTAATGGCTTGGTTACCAATAAGGCAAGCAATACGGCAAATAAAGCAATAAGTAATGTTTCACCCATAAATTGAGTAACCAATTTAGCCCGGTTACTTCCTAAAACTTTACGTACACCAATTTCTTTGAAACGTTGCAAAGACTGAGCTGTGGAAAGGTTGATGAAATTAAAGACAGCGATCAGCAAAATAAATATAGCAATGGCCATCAATCCGTAAAGAGTTGGCAGGTGAACCGGATGAGTGTATACATCGCCACCAAGGGTGGTATTAAAATGAAGATCAGAAAGTGGCTGCAAGTGAAGTTTGATCTTTATATCCCTATCCGGAGGAGTGAAAACATATTTGCTTACCCATGCCGGGAATTGCGATTCGATCGCAGCAGGCGTCATTCCTTCTGCTAATTTGATAAAAACTTGTGTCTGGTCACTCCACATGCCCCATGACTCCATATCTATCCGGTCTTTCAAGATACTGCCGGGAATAGATGCCGTTGATATGAAATCGGTAAAAGTAAAGTCGGTATTTTGCTTCCAATCTTTCACAATACCTGCTACTTGTACATTCAGGCCTTTGTTATATGTTACTTCTTTACCGATCATATCATTATAAGGGATGTCTCCAAAATACTTACGTGCTTTGCTTTCAGTAAGCACTACAACATAAGGTGTTTCCATAACTGCCGGACTCCCGGACAGCCACTCATATTGAAATATGTTGAAATACCAAGTATCAGTCACAATGATTTCTCGCGGGTCTATGCCCGATCTCGGCGCTTCAAATTGTTTTTCGGAACCGTTGCCGGAAACAATTACAGGTACATCATAATTGTAAAAAATAGTAACCGCTTCTGTTCCGGTAATTTCCTGACGCAAAGGCTCAGCCATCGGATCAAGCATTTGTGCTCCGCGGCGTATATTGCCATTGTATTCGACTTCTTCATACAAACGGTAGATTCGTTCTTTACTCGGATGAAATGTATCGAAACTAAACTCATGCCGAGTGATTAAAAAAATGATCAGGCAGGAAGTAATTCCCAATGACAGGCCAAAAATATTGATGATGGAAGTAACCCTGTTTTTGGTCATGTAGCGCCAAGCTGTTTTGAAGTAATTTCTAAACATGATGTACTCTTTTTAAATTTTTAAATAATCACACGAAGATATTTCATGTTTCAAATTCAAAATTTAAGGTTTAATAACTTGAAACTTTAAATTTGAAACCTTGAATCATTTTATTCCGTTTTAATGCTCTTTACCGGATTAGCCGTTGCTGCACGCAATGATTGGAAACCCACCGTGCATAATGCTATGAAGATCACCACAAAGCCGGCAAAAACAAATATCGACCAACTTTCGTGTATCCGGTATTCATATCTACTCAACCAACGGTGTGTGGCATACCACGCGATAGGAGCACCTATTGCAAGCGCAATGCCGATCAGAATAAGGAAATTGCGAATCAACAATTCCGTCAGACTAAAAACACTTGCACCAAGCACTTTACGGATGCCGATCTCTTTGGTACGTTGTTCTGCTGAAAAGGCTGAAAGGCTGAAAAGACCCAAACAAGAAATCAGTATGGCCAATGCGGAAAAGATTCCGGCTAAGATTCCCTCACGTTGTTCGGTGCGGAACATCCGGTCGAATTCTTCATCCATAAATGCATACGTAAATGGGAAATCTCCGGCAAACTTCTCAACCGTCTTCTCGATACCATTCATTGCACTACGCATATTGTTCCCGGCTTTGATGCGGACATAAAGTATATTTGCGGCCTCTGGTTCACAAAAGATAATAATCGGTTCTTGGGCTGTTTTATAAATATCATTGAAAACAAAATTGTCTACAATACCCACAATTTCCCAACGATAATTGCCCCTTTCGATCACATTACCCGCATGGCCAGCCTCTCCCATCAATTCAGCCAAATAACGATTAACCATAATGCGAGAGTGATCCACTTCGTTTCCTAATTCAAAATCCCGGCCTTCCAACAAGGTAAGTCCAACCGTAGCGACCAATCCGGGACAAGTATACATCCGAATTAGCATAGGACTCAAGTCTTCCGGTTTGCCTTGCCAACCATATCCCCATCCACTACTATTGATATGTAATAAAGAACCATGACTTAATGCAGCATGTTCTATGTATCCTGTATTCTGTAATTCTTGAGACATAGCCAAAAAACTATGAACCATTTCACGATTGGCTTCTACCATCACTACCTGATCCTTATTGTAACCAAGCGAACGATCTTGTATATGTTGTATTTGCAGGTAAATCACACTGGTTGCCACAATAAGGATAAAGGCGATCAGGAATTGAAAAACTACCAACCCTTGACGTACTCGTGCTGCACTACCTCCGGGTTTTTGTTTCATTTTAGACAAAGTGTTGATCGGATTAAATGCCGACAGATAAAAGGATGGATAGCTACCAGATAAAAACATACAAACCGCAGCAACTCCCAACAATCCAAATAAATGAGCTGGCCTGAATAATTGCATGGTAAGATTTTTGTCTACTAATTGATTGAAAAATGGTAAAACGATCCAAACCAATAACAATGAGCATAATAAAGCGATCAACGCGATAATTCCTGATTCTTTCATAAACTGGCCGATAAGTATAAAACGTTTGGCTCCGAATGTCTTCCGAACTCCTACTTCGAGTGCCCGTTTACCGGCCCTGGCTGTGGCCAGATTCATGAAATTAATGCATGCGATCAGTAAAATAATACAAGCAATACCTGTAAACAATTTGATAGTACTAATGTATCCGCCTCCTGTAGGTTTGCCATCAACAAATTCACCGTACAAACGCATGCGATCGACCGGATATATGAACGGCAAGGTAGCCGTTTGATTGCTTTTCTCAACAATAAAAGCACTCATGGCATCAGCTACCGTATGAGGATCAGCTGTAGGTTCCAATTCGACATAAGCGGTCAGCCAATGCGAAAACCAATTATCAATCCCAAAACCAGGAGAGCTTTTTAAAAGATCATCAAAAGACCTTAACCATGCAAATTGGAATGAACTATTACGGGGAAGTGCTCTAAACACAGCGCTTACATGGCATATTTCATTATTGTCCACTTTAACAGATTGTCCCATCGGATCATTCGTGCCAAAAAGTTTTTGAGCCATTTCTTCACTGATAGCCACTAAGCCGGATGATTCAAAAACTGTTCGTATATCACCCCGCACTAATTCCATATTCAACATCGAAAAAAGAGTGGAGTCAGCGTACCATCCGCGTTCCTTAATTCCTTTGACACCATCAACAGCAAAAACATATTGTTGTTGATAAGTCCTTGACAAGCGTTTTACTCCCGGAAAATCAGATGCAAAAGCAACAGATACCGGATTGGAAGCACTGAAATAAGTAAACGTTTCGTTTACGGGTTTTTCTGTATGTCCAAGTATATAAATACGATCCGACTTGGGAAACATGCGATCGTAATTAATTTCATCTTCTACCCATAATAAGATCAAAAAAGCGGAAGCAATACCGACGGAGAGTCCGAGAATATTCAAATAATTATATCCTTTTTTGCGAAACAGAGCACGGAAGGTGATTTTCAATTGGTCTTTCATGGAAAGTTTATTTTAAAAGATTGCGAAGCAATAAAATCTGATCAATTCAAAATTAAATATTAAATGTTTGAGCCGATTGATACCAAGCTCTATCCTTTGATTTTACATATCCCCAGTTCATCGGAAACAATGCGCTAATGATTGATTGTTTGCTTAAACTTGTTTTTAAAATGGCTGAAAAAGATTTCATGGCTTTATAGATTGAATGATTCATTTACACCATACAAAACAACGCATATGCCACGTTAATAAAATGCTGTATTTTAGTGTGATAGTAAATAATTCGGATAAAAAAATGTTCGGATACAGTACACAAGTGTCCGAAATCGAACACTTGAAGACTCATATGAATCACTTAAAATTTATGATTATTAATCCGGATTTATTATATTTGTCTATCCGATAAATATTCTTGTGATAGGATGAATCATAAAATCATAAGGATAGGTATTATTAAACATAAGGTTTCCATATAGCATTCGTCTGAACACAGGAGGACATCATTTTTAGCAAATTCTCTGTTTTGAAAGATAATTTTGTGTTTGCTATTAATTATTATGAAGTTATGAGATTATTTTTATTTCTGTTTGGGGTTTTATTATTATTTATAGAAAATTCATACGCACAACAAACCATCATCATCACCGGAACTGTTACCGATAGTGTTGGAATGCCCTTGCCAGGTGCTAAGATCGTGGTAAAAGGAAGCACAGCAGGAATAATTTCGGATTCTGAAGGTAAATATTCGATTAATATTTCCGACCGAAATGCGGTTCTGGTATTTTCTACAATGGACTATGAGCAAGAGGTTTCTGTGGGTTCACGAACGGAAATCAATATTACTTTACTTGAACCGGACAAATCGGTAGTAACAGCACTTGGTATCAAAAGACAAGCTAATGCATTAAGTTATTCCGTTGCTGAAATAAAAGGAGGTGAATTGCCACCAACATCAGATCCAAATGTCATGAACACATTATCCGGGAAAATACCGGGTGTGGATATTATTACATATGGATCAGGCATTGCGGGTTCTTCTCAAGTGGTGATTCGCGGGCATAGCACTATTAGTGGCGACCCGAATCCAATATATGTGATTGATGGCGTTCCGATTAATCGGAATCATATTACTTTAAGCGGTCGTGATTTTGGCGACGTTCTAAATACCATCAATTTTGAAGACATTCAGTCTATTAATATATTGAAAGGGGGAGCATCAGCAGCATTATACGGATCGCAGGCTGCAAATGGTGCGGTTTTAATTACGACAAAAAAGGGACGTCAACATCAGGGGATTGGTGTTACATACAACGGAAGTTTTGGTTTTGAAGAATACTCAAGCCCTTTTAAGAATAGGCAAACAACGTACGGCATGGGTGTTGAAGCCAAGAAACCGGATATTGCCGCCTATGGGTGGTTGTATAATGCACATCAAGAATGGGGCGGTAAATATGACGGATCACCAGCTTTTTATCCAGATAATACTCCTGTTCCTTGGGGATATAGTTATTATGGAGATCCTTGGGAAACTTTTATGGATAAAGGTTTTTTCATGAATAATTTGTTGGCATTTGCAGTTGGTGATGAGAAACAACATATCCGGGCTTCGGTTTTCGATATGCGAAAGCAATCGCCCATTCCTAATTCAGATATGAATCGCCAGACCATTATGCTAAATGGAGGTTTTATGATTGGGAAAAAATTCCATGTAGATGCAAAAGTGGATTATGCGACTATGGAGGTGCAAAACCGTCCCAATACTCAATCATATGTCTGGACATTGGGACACATGCCTACCATGTGGGATATTGAATGGGCCAAAGGCAAAACCTCAAAAATCGGGGCACAAGAAGACGAAAAAATGCTTCCTTGGAGTACTAATGAATATTACCAAAACCCATATTGGGCTGCCTATCAAAATGGAACTAATGACCGGAGAAATCGTTTCAATGGATTAATCGCGGGGTGTTTGGATATTACCGATTGGTTGTTTCTAAAAATCCGAATTGATGTCGAATGGGACAAAATAAAAGCGCGTACGGTTGAAGCATATGGAGCAACACAGTTCTCGAATGGAACAGGTAGTGTTACCGAAATGACATATAAAGATGTTGTTTGGAATTATGATTATTCATTGGTACTTGATAAAAATTTTGGTAATTTTCATATCAATACTATGTTCGGTTGGAACACAATTAAATTAAATAGCAACATCAAAAGTTTGACTGGTACTAAATTAACCATCCCTTTCTGGGAGGTGATTACCAATAGTTCGGTAAAAGCTTCCAATGATGAGGATAGCAAGACCAAAATGAGTTCTTTATATGGTAGCGCGGAATTTTCCTATAAGAATTTAATTTATTTGACGTTGACGGGTCGTAACGAGTGGCTCCCCGTTATATCTTCTGAGGACAATAGTTATTTTTATTATGGTATTGGCATGAGTTATATGTTTTCTCAGCATTTGCCGATGCCGGTATGGGTATCTTTGGGTAAATTAAGAGCTTCATATGCTAAAGTAGGTGGTATGACTGGCGCTCAAATGGCCAAATCCAGATATGATCTTAATATGTTGGGATATATGGGATACCCTACCATATCCTTGCCGAACACACTTCTTATGGAGAATCTTAAGCCATATAAGGTAACTGAATGGGAAATCGGGACAGATCTACAATTTCTTAAAAATCGAATATCTGTTGATTACACTTACTATCATAAATCGACGGATGATGACTATGTTAATATACCGACCGGATACAATAACAGCACAGCAAAAACTATCAGTAATAAAGGGCATGAAATCATGCTTACGATTGTACCTATTAAAGGCAGTTTTACATGGGATATGACCTTCGTATATGCGCATAATAAAAGTGAAATATTGAATCTAAAAGGAGCGCAAGAACTCCAATCCGCCAGTGCAGATGTAGGAGGAGCAACGATTAAACAGATTGTTGGCCAACCATATAATGCTATAGCAGGTTATCGCCAAGCCATATATCCGGTATCCGGCCAGCCAATCTGGGAATGGAATACATCACGTGGCATATGGTTTCCCCAAAGGACTGCCCAAACTGAAATATTGGGCACAGGCATCCATCCCAATATAGGAAGTATTTCTACAACATTCAGGTTTAAGGGGATTGATCTTAATGCCATGATTGATGGCAAATGGGGTGCTAAAGTTTATTCTTATACAGAGTATGATATGACTGCCAGAGGACATAGCAAAAGGACAGCAGAATATCGCGAGTCGGGTATTCCGATTGCAGGAGTGTACAAAGATGCCACCGGCAATTATATACCAATAAATCATCATACAAATATTTCTTATGAGGGCAATAATTTCGAAAATTATTACCGGTATGCTTTTGGGGATCTTATATCAGATTACAATGTATTTGATGCTTCTTATGTGATGATGCGGCAAATATCTCTTGGATATACCTTACCCAAATCAATATCACAACGTGTTTTCATTCAGAATATAAGATTATCAATAGTGGGAAGGAATCTATTCAGTATTTATAATAATCTTCCTAATGGAGATGCTTCAACTTTATCGCATAGTGGTATAGACCGGTATATTCTGCCAACAACCCGGTGTTATTCGTTCAACATCAATCTTGCGTTTTAACACTTCGTGTGTAATTATTATATGTGTACCGAATATTTGTCATAATATAGGTTATTTAACCCAATTACTAGCTTAATTTGGACAAAAAGCCGGTACACAAATTTGTTTTATGAGAAATGAACAAAAGTTGCATAATACCTGTTGATGAAAAGCTGGCAAATCAAGCGACGCATAAGAAAAGTACATGAAAGATTCCGGTCATAATCATTAACAATGGATGAGGTGTGAATAGTTGGTTATTGTATCGGTAATTTTCCTGTTTTGAAAGCTAATAGCCAGTATATCAATGCACGTTGATAACTATCGGCACTTTGTTAATAAGACCCATCTCAAAAATTTGTCTGTCGAGTTTTACGGTTATAACTTGCATGCTTATTTGCGACAAAACACCTTGTCGTTTAACTATTTTTAAATCAATATAGAAAATGCATACAGGTACGATGGTTTCCAAAAAGAATATAGAAGATAAGGAAGCAAAAACTTACTCATATGATGAGGCGTACAAGAAATCATTGGAATATTTCAATGGTGATGAGTTGGCTGCCAAAGTATGGGTGACCAAATATGCCATTAAAGATTCTTATGGGAAAATTTATGAACAATCTCCTGATGACATGCATTGGCGATTGGCACGTGAAGTTGCGCGCATAGAGAGGAATTATCCCAATCCGATGAGCGAGCAGGAGTTGTATGACCTATTCAAAAACTTCAGATACATTGTTCCGCAGGGGAGTCCTATGACCGGTATAGGCAATAAATTTCAAATAGCCTCATTATCAAATTGTTTTGTTATTGGTAATGATAGCCGTGCTGATTCCTATGGCGGCATCATGAAAATAGATCAGGAGCAAGCGCAATTAATGAAACGCAGGGGAGGAGTGGGGCATGATTTGTCGCATATCCGGCCGAAGGGTAGCCCAGTGTTGAATAGTGCATTGACGTCTACAGGAGTAGTAACGTTTATGGAACGTTATTCCAACACAACGCTTGAGGTAGCGCAAGACGGACGCCGTGGTGCACTCATGTTGAGTATTTCAAGCAAACATCCGGATGTGGAAAGCTTTATTGACGCCAAGATGACTCTCGGAAGAATTACCGGAGCCAATGTTTCGGTTAAAATCGACGACGATTTTATGAATGCTGTTGTCGAAGGCCGTCCTTATATGGCACAATATCCAATTGATTCGGATAGCCCTACCGTCACAAAGGAGATAGATGCGTCAGCGCTTTGGAATAAAATTATCCATAATGCATGGAAATCAGCAGAACCGGGCATTTTGTTTTGGGATACGATCATTCGTGAATCTGTTCCCGATTGTTATGCGCAATTTGGGTATCGTACTGTTTCGACAAATCCATGTGGGGAAATTCCTCTTTGTCCATACGATAGTTGCCGGTTATTAGCCATTAATTTATGCAGTTATGTAGAAAATCCTTTTACTTCCGAGGCGAAGTTTAATTTTTCGTTATTCAAGCAACATGTGGCATACGCGCAACGTATTATGGACGACATCATTGATCTTGAATTAGAAAAGATTGATGGTATCTTAGCGAAGATACATGCCGATCCGGAAGATCCTGAAATAAAACGTGTAGAACGTCGTTTGTGGGAGCAAATACGCGTTAAAACGGAAGAAGGCCGTCGTACGGGTATTGGTATTACCGCTGAAGGTGATATGTTGGCTGCTCTTGGCATACGTTATGGTAGCGACGACGGAATCGATTTCTCTGTTGAAGTACAAAAAACATTGGCATTGGAAGCGTACAGAGGATCAGTTTCCTTGGCTAAGGAACGTGGCGCTTTTGCTATCTTTGATGCTTCGCTCGAACGGGATAATCCGTTTATTGAACGGTTAAAAGGTGAAGATGAAACGTTATACCGGGACATGCAACGGTATGGACGACGTAATATTGCTTTGTTGACCATCGCACCCACGGGTACAACCAGTTTGATGACCCAAACTACTTCGGGCATTGAACCTGCTTTTGCTTTGTATTACAAAAGAAGACGTACGGTAAATCCCAATGATCAAGATGTAACTGTTGCATTCGTCGATGAAAAAGGGATTGCATACGAAGAATATATGGTCTTCCATCATAAATTTTTGGATTGGCTGAAAATCAACGGGTACAACGTTAAAGAAGTAATGAAATACGAAGAAGACCGTATTAATGAAATCATTGCTAAATCGCCATATGCTCAAGCTACATCAGCCGATGTCGATTGGGTGAATAAAGTACGCATGCAAGGCGAGATACAGAAATGGGTAGATCATTCCATCAGTGTGACAATAAATTTGCCGGAAGACGTATCTGAAGAAATGGTGGCAAAGTTGTACATCACTGCATGGCAAAGCGGATGCAAAGGAATTACCGTATATAGGGAAGGATCGCGCGAAGGAATTTTGGTCACAACCAAAAAGGAATCAGCAGAAGAATCTTCGCCAACTCAGGCTCCTAGAAAGCGTCCGGTATCATTAGATGCGGAAATCATCCGTTTCAAAAACAACAATGAAGATTGGATTGCATTTATCGGCTTGTATGAGGGACGTCCGTACGAAGTATTTACGGGTATTACGGATGATGAGGTTTTCCTGATCCCAAAATCAGTCAGTAAAGGAAAAATCCTCAAGGTAAAGGAAGAGGATGGAACTACCCGTTATGACTTCCAATATGAAGACCGTTATGGTTATACCAATACAGTGGGTGGTTTATCACGCATGTTTGATCCGGAATTCTGGAATTATGCCAAGTTTATTTCCAGCGTATTGCGTTTTGGAATGCCGATACCAGACGTGGTGAATCTCATTTCCTCGCTGCATTTGGATAGCGCTTCCATCAATTCATGGAAAAACGGAGTAGAAAGGTCGTTGAAGAAATATATTCCCGACGGGACGAAAGTAACCAAAGGCAATAAATGTCCTGATTGTGGGCAAGAAGGAACATTAATCTATAAAGAAGGTTGCTTAACATGCAATAGCTGTGGATATTCAAAATGTGGTTAACCTTTATTATTGGCCAATAGAAAGCTTTAGACTGTTTGTATCAAAAGCTTTTTAGACCATTGGGGGTTGATCAACAAAAAACGTTCGGTGATTACCGAACGTTTTTTGTTTTGCTTTAAATACGGATTGATTATTTATATGAAATAAACCG
>JAVBPN010000008.1:0-11697 GCA_031549585.1 Bacteroidales bacterium | reverse complement strand
ATTTCGGAAGCCCTGACAACCGGTCGCGATTGTAATTGCACCAGTAATGCCGATATGCGATCAAGCCGATTCATTATGATTTTATTTCCATTACTTTAACCTTATTGTTTAAATCCGAATCTATGAGGACAAACTGCACGACATTTCCAGCATTTTAGGTCGAGAACACCTTTTGTTATGATAAAGCATGTTCTGCGGCAAGCGTTCTGGTCGATATGCCCTTTGCCGTCGATCGCCAACGAAGGGCAGGCGTCAACACACAAATTGCAATTACGGCAAAAATTATAATTTACCAATGGATCTGACTCCAATTCCAAATCAGTCAACACGGCACCGAACCAAAGTAAATTGCCGTATTTTTCATTGCAGAGCAGGTAGTTTCGCCCGACAATTCCCAAACCGGCCAGTTCCGCAGCATGTTTCAGCGATATGATACCATAAAAACCACCGTCCACGAACCTGCCGCTTGCCGACTTAATAGCCTTCGTTTTGACTTTATGTTTTTTAAGCTCTGCTGCCATCATTTCGGACAACGAATCGAGTTGTTCGATCATTCCATTACGCACTGCTGTATATGAAACTGTATCCAGTTTAAGCGTTTCGTGTGGAAATGTACAAGCCAAAACAATGACCGATTTACACTCCGAAAACTTGTCAACAGGTGAATGTCCCATCGGAGAATCCACGAATCTGTCTACTGCTGCAACTCCAACGATATCAGCCCCTAGAGATATGGCAACCTCTTATACTGTATTTTTATACATGCGGTTGAGCCGATTCAATAGAACAATTTATGCTTCATATACTAAAGCCCAAAGTACGCCAAATTTATCTAAAATTTCGGTATATAGTTTAGCAAAACTGGGCGTACAAAGTTCACAATTCATTTGTCCGCCAACAGGCAGCTTTTCATATATCTCTTTAAGTTGTTGTTCTGTATCACAAAGTATCTTGATCGCATGCCCCATAGAACCGAAATCGGCTTTTAGACTTGGCAACGTGTCCGCCAAACCGATCGTACAACCATTAATGTTAAGGTCGGAAAGGACTATTTTTTCCTCATAACCGACAGGAATTCCCATATGCATGTACATATCCGGACAATCTCCATAACGGAGAATTCCGCTTACAGCTCCGTTGAATACTTTGCTGTAAAAATTAAGAGCTTCTTCGGCATTACCGTTAAATACTAAATAAGGTTGAATTTTCATATTATTATATTTTATTTGAATTGTGATGCAAAGATATTGTGCTTGTTTGACAGCAGTATGTCAGCAACTTTTTCAAATCACAAAAAAATTGAAAGTTGACACAAAATAAACCCTGCCATTAAAAAGCATTTCAATCGCTTTTTAGGGAGTTGTATATTCTTTATGTGCGATGCAACCACTCCTAACTTTGAGAAAAATAGTCTAAACAATTATTTCGTTTCATTTGTTGGTTAATGAAAATAATTAACCGTATGCCTTCTGTTCACGAATTAATATACGCTTTCGTATCTGCATTTATGGCTTTGTTTCCGGTAATAGATCCTATTGGTGATGGATTCATCATCAATAATTTCTTGGGAAATATGGATCGTGGGGAACGCAAAACTGCCATAAGAAAAATTATTACCAATTGTTTGCTGATTGGCATAGGGAGTTTGCTGATAGGCCATCTGATATTACTGCTTTTTGGCCTTGCTGTACCCGTCGTACAAGTTGCCGGGGGTATTGTTATCTGCAAAACTGGGTGGGAATGGCTTTCGGATTCAAAACCTGCCCGTACGGACGATAAGTCAGTTAAAGTTAGTGTGAAGGATATCGAAGATCGATTATTTTATCCCATATCATTTCCTATTGCCTTAGGACCGGGCACTATTTCGGTAATTTTTGCTTTGATGGCCAACAACACATCGGCTAAAGGACAGTTGCTTCATACGTGGATCAATTATTCTATCGTCGCTTTGGCCATTATTTCCATTCTGATCATACTATATATATTCCTTTTGCATGGGCCTAAAATCATGAAAAAGCTGGGAAGTTCCGTTAATCTGATTATCAATAAAATGATAGCATTCATCACATTTTGTATTGGCATACAAATATTAGTGACCGGCATATCCAAAATATTTCACTTGACTATTCTATAACACTATTAGCCGGAACAATTCTATATTACCTGATTTTTTAATTGTTTAAATTTATAAAATTGGTTCATCAGCATAACTTGTTAGTTAACGCATCACGTATCAGATGAGAGAAAAATGTTTTACAGAATATGGTAGTGAAAATAAATACACTAAGAAAAACTATCAATTTGGTGAGGAAAAACATGCTTAAAAAGGCATAATAAAGAGGTTGTCAATTTTACGGTTGCAAAAAGACTGGCTAGAATTTTAACTTTGCATTGGAATAGTATGATTATCTATTCACAATTGAAGCAAAGTATGGCAATTTATTTCCAATACGGAGAAAAGGAGATGGAACACCTGAAAAGGGTGGATAAACGGTTGGCTGAGGTCATCGACAAGATAGGTATAATTAAAAGACCTATAAATACAGATCTTTTTACGGCGCTTGTGCATTCCATTGTTGGCCAGCAAATATCAACCAAAGCGCATCAAACTGTTTGGTCTCGAATTCAAAAGGATTTGGGCGAAATTTCTCCTGTTGTTATTGACAACCAGCCATTGGAAAAGTTGCAGCAATTCGGCATTACGTTCAAAAAGGCCGCGTACATCAAATCAGTTGCACGGAAAATTACAACCGGTGAGTTTGATATTGATTCGCTTCATTCGATGCCGGATGAAGAGGTTTGCACCAGGCTTTCCAAGCTGGATGGTATTGGTGTGTGGACGGCAGAAATGTTGATGCTATTTTCCATGCAACGCCCCAATATATTTAGTTATGGTGATTTGGCGATTCTCCGTGGATTGCGGATGGTGTACCATCACCAGAAAATCGATAAAGAGAAATTTAACAAATATTGGAAACGCTATACGCCTTACGCTTCAGTAGCCAGCCTATATTTATGGGCGGTAGCAGGTGGAAAGGTTGATGGGATGAAAGATTATGCACCAAGGAAACCGAAAAGAAATGCAAACAAGCTAAAATAATAAATTCGTTATTGGTCAAAGTGGAAACATTCAAAATCTTTTTTGTTTAACAATCATATAAGGTGTTTCTTTCTTCAGGTCGGGAAAAATCATTTGGTTTCCTTTCTCATCCATCACTTCTACGAAATACATAAGGTCAAACTTGGCGTCAATCTCATTCGCCGGTATAACGACTTCGTACATGTCTTTTCCATTGGAAACTTTCATTTCCAAAGCAGTATACTCAAGTTTTTGATTTACGGAACGGTATTTCAATGTTACTTTTTTGATTCCATTTTGCCCTGTTGCCCTGAGACGTATGATGAGGGATTGGCTAACCGGAATGACATCCATGTTTTCAAAATTGACCTGAAACAGATTACTATGATCAGTACTTTTTGCTTTTTGGTATTCTGGAGCCTGTATCGAATTGCCTTCCGTCTTGAATTCTTGTCTTTGCTGTTCTAACATCTGCACACCCTTTTCTAAATAGCCCAACTCGTCTTTCCAATGTCCGGTAAGTCGGTGGGTCAGCCCCTCAGATCTTGACGATGCAATCCCGAACATCAGGTTCGGCGCATACACATCCCCAGCGGATTCTATGATCTGTTTCCATGCTTCGATGGCATTTTTCTCATGCTCGATTGCCCTATCCAGCGCGGCAACATCTTTTGTCCGGATAAAAATCCTGTAACTAACTGCGGCCGGTATTCTACGCGAATGGTATAAAGCAAGATTCGATATTATTTTCAGGTCGGTGATTGTAGAAAGAAACTCTTTGGTGTAGTTATTACCTGTTGCCTTTTCTGCCTCTTGTACCAACTTATTCAGGTTGTCTGATGTTTCCTGAAACCAGAGGCTTGTCATCGAGGGAAGTATTTTTGCCGTACCGCCTTTTTCAATAAGAATCCGGGCTTCTTCGTCAAAGCTTGCAAACTGTTCGAGGTCGCTTCCGTCGGCCGCAGCATATTCGTGCAGATCGCCAAGCATTTGTTTTTCAGCCCATCCGCGTGTAGTCGGAAAAGCGCCATAAGGGTATACTGAGCCGACAATGCGGGGCAAGACCCAGCTTGCTTCCTGAACAGCCTGCTCCAATATTGGGCTGGCTTTTTCCCCGAACCGCGTTTCAAATTCCTTTTTCCATATATCAGGCGATTGTCCGGGGTTATATCCTATCCGCCCAAATACTTGAAAGAAATACCAATAACGTTCAAATTCGTAGTCGTAATAACGATAGTTAGAATTAAGCAAGTCAAAGGGTATGGCATCGTGTGGCATTGATTCCATTTTGGTTGCCAGCGGTTCAGCTACTTCGTAGGTATCCCCGTCGTATAGTTTGGCGCTTTGAGTAAAGCGACGGGCATAATCAGGGTTTCCCCACAGAAGGATACGGGTTGTACCTCCATTCCACAGCCTCCAATACATTTTGTATTCCTGTGGATAGCGAAGCATATCAGCATAACTTTGCCTGCGATCATTTTGATTCTGGCGGTTGATATGGCTTGAATGCCAGGGCATACCCATCTGTTCCATCCAATATTTGGTTTCTATCCGAAAGTTGATTTTTTCATCTATGGCTGCACGAATAACTGATTCAGGCATATCTTTAGCACGGAGCACAAAATTCATATCAGGAGCAACCTTTTTCATTGATTTGAATACATCTTTCCAAAACGCCTCCTGTTCGCCCTGTTTAAGACCGGATTCGCCGTGCATCCGAAACTCAATACCGTCTAATTTCGGAACAGACTGAATCAATTGTGTTAACGCTGCTTTTGAATAAGCAATCAGGTTGTCTCCGTTTACTCCCCATACCAATCCCTGCAAAGGTTCGTTTGACGCATTTTCCAGTCCGGCCATACCTCCCGATTGAACGCCTCCTCTGTAAATATGATCCCAGATAGCTACCGACAACTGAAGGCCTCGCTGATGAGCCATGTCAATTATATTGTTTAATGCGGCCAAGTTGCGTTGTTGCTCTTCTTTCTTCAGGCCTACCATTCTTACATCCGGAAATCCCTCGACATCAAAAAAGTATGGATAGGGAGGAGCCATAAAACCACCATTTTCATACCCGAAAATGATCACAAAAGAATTAAACCGGTTTTGGGACAACATGTCGAAATATTGCTCCCAATATGTTTTGTCATAAAGCTTGCTTTCCCATACGGCACGATTCATGGTATACATGGAAATGGCACGGGTTGCGAGGTCCGGTTTTTCTGTGATTTCATTGACATATTCGAATGGATCTTTAGGATTTCCCCACTTTATTCGAATAGCGACATCCAACAGGGCATACATCAATCCCTGATCGTCATATCCTGCAATAGCCAGCAATGGTTTGTTTTTATAGTTGGTTTTCCAAATGGCTAATGCCTCGGGCACAGCCGGTATTATGCGGTTTTCCGAACGCGCCAATGCGGCTACACTCCCTTTTCCGGTAGATAAACCTATCGTAATTATTTTTTTACTTTTCGCTTTTTCCGGGCTATTAACCCGTTCCAATGCTATTCCTTTGGTATGAAGAGCAGCTTCTAATTTTCCTAAAGCATATTCTGCCTTTTCCCCGACAACAGGATCAACCACAATGGCGTATTTCTCCTGTGCCATAACTGACTGCGATATACAAAATAAGATTATGTAAATTATTTTTTTGTAAAACAATCTAAGCCCCATGATACATTTATGATATTTATTGGTTTGTGTTATAGTAAAGCCCATGCGAAGCTATAAAAATTTTTATTTTATTTGTTATCCGATTCATTTTATTTCAAACTTAAAAATACAATAATAAACGAGGTTGTCAATTTTGCGGTTGTATAAAGGTCAATAGAGTTCTAACTTTGTAGTGAAATACTGTTCAATAAAATATGACAGCCTATTCTCAATGTATAGAAAAGGACTAAACATCTGAAGTATGAACTGAAGCAAACAAGACAAAATACAAACGGATTAAAATAGTAAAAATGAAAGATACAATTCAAATACAATATTATTCATCTCCTTGCGGAGAAATAATTCTTGGTTCTTATGACGACCGGCTTTGTTTATGCGATTGGCTGAGCGAAAAACGCAGAAATTTGATTGACTCGAGGATTCAAAAAGGGTTAAATGCTCAGTACAAAGTAATGGAATCGGAAACAATTGCAAAGGCTATTTCCCAACTGGATGAATATTTCGACCGAAAAAGGACTGTATTTGATATGCCGTTGTTGTTTGTCGGCACAGATTTTCAAAAGTCAGTATGGAATAAGTTATTGGAGGTTTCTTATGGAAAAACGGAATCCTATGCAAGGTTTTCAAAAAGGGTGGGCAACCCTGAAGCAATACGTGCAATTGCATCAGCCAACGGAGCCAATGGCATTTCTATCTTCGTACCGTGCCATCGCATTATCGGAAGTAACAATAAACTGATAGGTTACGGTGGCGGACTTCCGGCAAAGAAATGGTTACTAGAACTAGAAACACCCACTCTTCGGTTATTATAACTTTCTATATTTTGTAAATCATGAATAATAATGAAATCACACCAAAAGTAGTTGTCATCTTTGAGGTAAAGCCTAAAAAAGAGCATATGGATGAATATTTATCGCATGCCGCACATTTGAAATCCGAATTGTCAAAAATGGAAGGGTTTGTGAGCGTTGAGCGATTTTCAAGTTTGAATGAAGAGGGAAAATTGCTTAGTTTATCGGTATGGGAAAACGAAACAGCGGCAGCAAAATGGCGTAATCAAATTGCCCATCGGCAAAGTCAGAAAGTTGGCCATGATTCATTGTTTGAAAAATACCATATCACGGTGGCTTCGGTTATCCGGGAATATACCGATAAAGATAGAATACAAGCACCGCATGACTCAAATGATTATTTGAAATCGAAATAAAGCAATGGAAACGGAAAGAGAAATATTTTATAAGGCTTTTATCGAGCGCGACAGTTTTTTTGAGGGCGTATTCATCGTCGGAGTGAAAACGATCGGTATATTTTGTCGCCCGACATGTCCGGCCAAGCCTAAATTAGAAAATGTTGAATTTTTTCCTTCGGCAAAAGAAGCCATGTTTCATGGGTATAGGCCATGTAAAGTATGTAAGCCGTTGGAAAAATTAGGAAACCCACCTTCAAATATCAGCCGATTATTGAAATATATGGAAGATAATCCTACGGTCAAAATAAAAGACACAGACCTTAAAGATATGGGCTTAGAACCGAGTCAGGTCCGCCGGTGGTTTTTGAAAAATTATAAGTTGACATTTCATGCTTATCAAAGAATGCATCGGATCAACAACGCTTTTCAACGTTTCCAATCCGGCCAAAGCGTAACAGATATTGCCTATGAGTCGGGTTACGATTCTTTAAGCGGATTCAATAGTATGTTCAAGCATATTATCGGAACTTCACCACTGCATAGTAAGAACAAGCGCATTATTAACATCACCCGTATCGAAACGGATTTGGGAACCATGATAGCCGGTGCAACCGGTAAGGGAATTTGTATATTGGAATTTGCTGATTGCAAACTGCTCGAAATGGAATTAAAGCAGTTGATGACCTCATTGAAAGCGCCACTCGTACAAGGTGACAATATTTATTTTGATGCGCTTCGGAAACAATTGGAACAATATTTTAAGGGAGAGCTTCGAAAATTTGATATTCCGCTGGATTTGGTCGGTACGGAATTTCAGAAACAAGCATGGCGTGGATTATTAGATATACCGTATGGTACTACAACAACATACGCAAAGCAAGCCGAACGATTGGGTAAACCGTCTGCCGTAAGAGCCGTTGCCAATGCAAATGGAAAAAATAAGATTTCTATCATTTTGCCTTGCCACAGGGTTATTGGAGCAGATGGAACGCTGACCGGCTATGGCGGAGGAATCTGGAGGAAAAAGAAATTACTGGAACTTGAAAAAGAGCATATTAAAAAGGACTCAATTTAGCATCTCACACTTTTGCGCTTAAAACCCAAACGATTCTTGTCTTTTGCTTTTTGAATGGCTTCCGTAGCCAACGGAACAGAAACCGGTCCTTTTTCGGTAGTTACTTTTACTTTCCCAATTTTCTCGGCAGCTTTCACAGCTTCTCCATGGAGCGGAAGATAAGAAACGCCCACTGCAATGACAAATCCATTCATGCTGTAACGGGTACGATTCGGCTGGTCATGAATCGTATTTGCCGCGATACTTAGCATTTCCTTGATTTTTTTAGGATCAAATTCACTATCCGGGCGTGAGCCTAAAAGCCATTCGTAACAAGCCCAACCCGCCGACATACGAAGTTCTTCGTTGCTTTTTATCCAACAATCGGCAACAGCTTGGGCAAAGTCGGTTTCGGCAAGACTTACCGCTACTACGTAGTCTGATAACATGAAAAAATATGCAGCATCCATCCAGCGGTCGAAATCAGCCTCCGTCATTGCTTTTGGATCGGCAATCATTCCCGCAAAATACATGGCATCGTAATTTCCGGTGGCGTAAAGCTGTTCGGCAAGCGGCTGATTTCGCTTAATCTTCTTTGCCAGCGACCGCATGGTCGTTGTGGGAACGCCCCAATGCGGCTCGTGCACACCGTGCGACTGATAAATTTTCTTGGTCTGCTCAGTAGCAAGTGATTCCAATTCGTGCATTATTTCTTCAAAAGTCATCACCTTATCTTTTTGAATACAAAGATATGATTTAAAATCGTCTGAATAATGAGGATATATCAGATCAGGGGTTGAAATGACTTACAAATTTTGTAATGATAAAATTGAAACGGGAACATAATAAATTACCCTTTCTGTACTTTAACAACACACAATAAAACATTCTTACCATCAAGTATTTAAACACAAAAAGTGATTACTCAATCGATATTATTATCATTTTTTATTTTTTAAATTTTGATACATCAAATAATATTTTTCTACTTTTGCAAAAAAATAATCGGTCGTGAAAAAGGCAGGTTTACTAGGCATATTTATTATTTTATGTATCACATCTTTTTTGCCAAACAAATTGGTGGCAGAAAGAAATGAGATGCTTTTTCATACCATTGCTTCCGTTACCGACCATACGGAAAATCATTGTTTTGATACCGCAAATCATGATTGGATGGATTTGGCGTGTGGAGCTCCCATTATCCATTATGCACCCGTAAAAAAGTTAAGCCAAGAGGTTTCGAAAATTACCCACGAACTATTTAGGCATAAATCGTCCGAAACCAAGCATTTTATATCCGGGCAATTAATCAGCGGGCATATTCTCCGCACAGATCCCATTCCGCATCTTCATACGCTCAGTGAATTGAGACGGTTGAATATTTGATTTACACTACGTTTAAGAAACCTATACTTTTACGGTTTCAATTTTTCCCTTATTCATTTATTATTTGTGATTACAACAGTTTGATGTTACTGTTAATCATAGAATAACTGATTCAAATTGTTTTATCAATTCAGGCATCTTTAGGCACACCTTACGCTTATCCAAGAAATCAAGGGAAATATAAGCATTAAGGATGTATCAATCGCGTACGGCACAAACGAACTGAAGTTCCGAAAATATGTTTATATCATATAATCAAACCAATTTATAATGAGTAATTCAACTTTATTTCTCGTTGTCTTTCTCGCCGCTGTCTTTCTGGTGATGGCAGCGCTTATCATCGCCAAATGGCTGGCACCCCATTCCTGGAACCTGCATAAAGGACAAGCCTATGAATGCGGCATTCCTACCCGCGGAAGTTCCTGGATGCAATTCAAGGTAGGATATTACCTGTTTGCTATCCTCTTTCTGATGTTCGACGTGGAAACTGTTCTGTTGTTCCCGTGGGCTGTCATTATGAGAGATTTGGGCATGCAGGGATTGGTATCAATTTCATTCTTTCTGGTCATCCTCACGTTGGGGTTGGCTTATGCATGGAAAAAAGGAGCATTGACATGGAAGTAAAAAATATCAAGATACGTAACATGAAGCACGAGGATTTCAACGATAATGAATACCTCGAAGAATACGTAAACGAATTAAGAAAAAACGGCGTCAATATCGCCATAGGGAAACTAAACGATTTTATCAATTGGGGACGTTCCAACTCGGTATGGCCGCTGACCTTTGCCACCAGCTGTTGCGGCATCGAATTCATGTGCGTGGCCGCCGCACGTAATGACTTCGCACGCTTCGGATGGGAAGTAACGCGAAACAGCCCCCGTCAGGCCGACGTCATATTCGTCTGCGGAACCATTGTTCACAAGATGGCGCCCGTACTTGTCCGGCTGTACGAACAGATGGCCGAACCCAAATATGTGATTGCTGTTGGCAGTTGCGCGATTAGCGGCGGTCCCTTCAAAAGCTCCTACCATGTACTGAAAGGCGTTAACGAAATTATTCCCGTAGATGTGTACATACCCGGTTGCCCGCCACGTCCCGATGCCATATTATATGGTATGATGCAATTGTCTCGAAAAATAAAGGTTCAGGACTTTTTCAAGCTGCCCGAACAACCTCAGATCAGTGAACAGAAAACCCAAGATGACCCCGAACAACATGGAGAACATTGAAAAGAAAATGATGGTGTTCACATATGCAACGACGGAAAAAAAAGACAACCTTCTTGCGGTGACAGTCCCTTCCGAACGTTTGTACGAAACAGCCGGTTATCTCCGTAAGGAAGAAAGTTATGATTTCCTGGTCGAGATGGTTGGGATGGATTATGGCGACACACTAGGAGTTATTTACTATCTGTCGCAATCAGAAAACCCGTTGCATCTTGTCGCATTAAAGACAAGCACACCCGAAAAGATATCGCCTGAATTGTTTTCAGTGTACGACCTGTGGGATGTTGCATCGGTATATGAACGCGAAATATACGATTTTTTCGGTATTGTATTCATCAACCATCCCGATATGCGCCGCATCTTTTTGCGTGCCGATTGGAAAGGATTTCCCTTGCGGAAAGAGTATGATGCCAATCCCGAATTGAACCCGATACCTGTACGAAATCAATTGCTTTCCGAGATGGAAAATGTTCCCTCCATTACTATGAGTATGGGCGAAGAAGTTGAGAGTACCCATAAATTGTTCGATAAAGACGAATACATCGTCAATTTCGGACCCCAACATCCTGCCATGCACGGCGTTTTACACTTGCGCGTATCGCTGGACGGGGAAATTATCAAAAAAATAGATCCCAATTTCGGATATATCCACAGGGGAATCGAAAAGATGTGCGAAAGCTACACTTATCCCCAGATCTTGCATCTTACTGACCGGTTGGATTACCTTTCGGGAACAATGAACCGGCATGCCGTGTGCCTGTGTTGTGAAAAAGCCCTCGGGATAGAGGCGCCGCCACGTGCACAGTATGTACGCACGATTTTCGACGAGTTAACACGTATTGCTTCCCACTTGCTGGGATGGGGTTGTATGTGTATGGACATGGGAGCGATTACGGCTTTTGTCTACGGAATGCGCGACCGCGAGAAGGTTATGGATATTTTCGAAGAAACAGCAGGCGGACGGCTCATGGTAAATTACAATGTGATTGGAGGAGTGGCCAACGATATACATCCGAATTTTCAAAAGAGGGTCAAGGAGTTTATTCCTTACATGCGCAAAATGCTGAAAGAGCATCATCTT
>JAVBPN010000273.1:0-10209 GCA_031549585.1 Bacteroidales bacterium | reverse complement strand
CACTTTGCACTTTAGCGGGCGAACGGTTGATTTCATCGGCAAGGATGAAATTGGCGAAAATAGGACCTTTTTTTACGAGAAACTGTTCCTCCTTTTGGCTGTATATCATTGTGCCTATGAGGTCGGCAGGCAACAGATCAGGCGTAAATTGTATACGGCTGAATTTGGCGTCAATGGTAGTGGCAAGCGTAGTAATAGCCAACGTTTTTGCCAAACCGGGAAGTCCCTCCAAAAGGATATGCCCATCGGACAATAACCCCAATAACAGGCTCTCTACCAAATGTTTTTGCCCGACAATCACTTTGCTCATTTCGATTCCAATCAAATCGACAAACGCACTTTCTTGCTGAATGCGTTCGTTTAATTCCTTGATGTTTACTGATTCATTCATTTTTTATGACTAAAAAGATTAAATCTTCATTAAATTAAAAAAAATCCAAACTGAATTTTCTTATAGAACCTTATAATCAGGTGCAAATGTAAAATGTTAGAAGCATTAAAAAAAGTTAATTAATCTTTAAAAAATTAAAATAGGTAACGATGTTCAATTCTATCATGTCATTCTATAATTATTTGACATGATTTGCTAATTTTTTCATTGTTAATGTGGTAAATTTCGTTTTATTTTTTTATTATCTTTGCATAATATTTATCATCCATGTCTTATTTGTAAGAAGAAATGAAGGTTCTATTTGTTGCTCAAGAGATTACGCCATACCTTCCTGAATCTGAGATGTCTGTTATCTGCCGCAACCTACCACAAGGAATACAAGAACAGGGAAAAGAAATCCGAACTTTTATGCCTCGATACGGGTGCATTAATGAAAGGCGCAATCAATTGCATGAAGTGATTCGTTTGTCCGGGATGAATTTAATCATCAACGATACGGATCACCCATTGATTATTAAGGTAGCCTCTATTCAAGCGGCAAGAATGCAGGTGTATTTTATTGATAATGAGGATTATTTTGGAAGAAAAAGTACATTACTCAACGAGAAGAAAGAATACTTTCCGGATAACGATGAACGTGCTATTTTCTTCTCACGTGGAGTACTTGAAACGGTGCGTAAATTACGTTGGGTACCCGATATCGTGCATTGCCATGGTTGGTTTACTGCCTTAGTCCCCTTATATGTCAAAAAGGCTTTTAAGGAAGATCCGATATTTTCTAAAGTTAAAGTTGTTTACTCTATATACGAAAATACTGTTGAAGGAACATTTGATGCTGCTTTTAAATCAAAAGCATTGACGGATGGCGTTACTAAAAAGGATGTTGCCATTTTAGACCCTGCTGATTATGTGAATTTGAATAAACTTGCCATCAATTTTTCAGATGCCGTTATTACAGTTGGCGATGCAATCAATCCAGAAATAAAAGATTATATCAAGACATCAAAAAAGCCATTGATGCAGCATAATCCAGAAAATTATATACAGGATTATGGAGATTTTTATCAGAAATTAAAATAAACGATGCTTCTATCGGATGAATTTTATTGTTGATATTATCATCTTATTATGCTTGGGTTGGGGGGCATATAAAGGATTTCGAAAGGGTTTTTTTATACAAAGTTTTGCTTTTTTTGCATTGATACTTGGTGTTTGGGGCGGACTCGCCCTATCCAAATATGCAGAGCCATTTCTCCGCAAGTATTTTTTTATTGGAGAAACAGCCATGTCTGCGGTATCGTTTGCAGTCGTATTCTTAATCATACTGATTTTAGTATATACGTCCGGATATTTAATCACTAAAGTAGCCAATGTAATGACTTTAGGTTTGATTAACCGGTTGGCTGGAGCTGCTTTTGGGATTTTTGTTAATGCGTTGGCCTTGAGCGTTATCATTTTGATACTGAATAAGGTTGATGCGAAAGTAGCGTTTCTACCAAAAGACAAATTAGAAAAATCGTGGTTATATAATCCCATTGCTAAAATTGCTCCTGCATTGTATCCAGAAAAGTTTTTTGAAAAATTATTGAAATAATTGAGTACAAAATCCTATTTTTACCATTACATTCTTTTAGTTTAATTAATTTTCTGATAAATGAGAGCTATAGCAATCACAGCACGTATTTTAATAGGTATTGTATTTATATTTTCGGGATTTGTAAAGGCAATAGATCCTTTAGGAAATACCTATAAGATTATCGACTATTTTACTGCTTTTGGCATGTCATTTCTCACGCCGTTAGCATTTACATTATCTATATTGCAGAATTCTGCCGAATTTTTGATTGGCGTAACATTGATCTTAGGTGTACGAATGAAAGAAACGGCATGGGCTGTATTATTATTCATGGTGTTTTTTACCGGACTTACATTGGTTATAGCGCTTACCAATCCGGTTAGCGATTGTGGTTGCTTTGGCGATGCACTTGTATTGACCAATTGGCAGACTTTTTATAAAAATATTGTATTACTGCTGTTGGCTTTAATTGTATTCCTCTATCGCAAAAAATACCACCCTGCATATTCTTCAACTACCGAGTGGACTTGGGTTGTGGGTATTACTGTTGTTATTGTAGGTATTTCAATTCATTGTTACCGTCATTTGCCTATGCTTGACTTTCGTCCATATAGCATTGGCTCAAATATTCCTGCAGGAATGTCGATTCCCGAAGGAATGCCGACCGATGTGTACAGGACGACTTTTCTTTACGAAAAAGATGGCGTAGTGAAAGAATTCACGGAGGATAATTATCCTTGGCAGGATACGACATGGACATGGAAAGATTCCAAATCGGTGTTGTTAGAAAAAGGTTATGTTCCTCCGATTCACGATTTCAGTATTACTACCCTTGACGGAAATGACATTACCGATAGCATATTAAGCTCACCAAGCTACACTTTTCTTATGATTGCTTACAGGCTTGATAAGGCAGATAAAACTGCGCTGGCCGAAGCCAACCGTCTTGCCGCCTATTGTAAGGAAAATGGTTATGGATTTTATTGCCTTACATCAACGCCACAAGATATAGACAACATTAAGGTGGACATGACTATTGATTATGAGTTTTGCCTTGCAGATGCGATTACGCTTAAAACGATTATTCGTGCCAATCCCGGATTTGTATTATTGAAGAGCGGGACAGTTTTAAACAAATGGCACTATAATGATATGCCGGATGCCAGGGTATTGCCTTCGGATTTGCTGAGTTATTCGTTAAAAGAACAATTGCAGCTTTCGGATAGCAGGCTGATTAATGGATTGATCATTCTCTTTATATTGGTAGCCTTTGGGTTTTATCATTTTAGAAACGAGCGGGATTAAACATACCCTCGTACCTTATAGGCCAACATACCCATCCATTCGTTGATCACTTTATCCCAGCCTGAAAATGCTTCTATTTGCGGGATAATCCATTCGTACCATCGGCTTTTTTGAAATGATGTTAAGTGTTCTACCGGAAAGATATCCGGATTCATACCAACCTTACGGAAACACGCTAACGCACGCGGCATATGCGTAGCAGAAGTAATTAGCAAACACCTTGCTCCGGGTTGTACCTGTTCAATCAACTCATTGCTGTATAAGGCATTTTCGTGCGTGTTCCGCGATCTGGCATCAATCATAATTACACTGTCGGGTATTCCTATGGTGATTAAAATTTCCCGTGCCGCATCGCTTTCCGGTCTTCTCCCTTCTGTAATTGTCCCTCCACTAATCAATATTTTCTTGATCTTTCCTGTCTTATAAAGATAAATAGCTTGCCATATACGATCTCCAGCTGCATTTAGCCTCAATATGTCATATTTTTGGATATAAGAGGAAAATCCACCCAATACAATGCCTATATCATAGGGCTCGACAATAGTTTCAACATTTACCGGCGGCGTTTCCCAATTTTTTAATGCTACATTCAATAGAAAAGAATTGGAAAAAATGAATAAAATAGCCAATGTAAGTATAATACAACGTTGTTTACGTTTAGGCTTCCGAGAGAATACAGCAATAAGTAAAAATATAAAAATCCAAATGAATGGTTTGGTCAAAAATCCAACGGTTTTAGATAAGAAAAAAAACATATCAAAATTTAAGGGTTAAAGGTACAAGGTAAATGGTTCAAGATATTTGCATATTTGCACTAATCAGTCAAAATATGGTATCAGGTTATTTAACAATACTTCTGGTGCTTTTCGTGGCTTACGGGTTGATTCGTCTACGAATACAAGAACGGTTTCGCCTTCACTTAGCAATATGTTTTGCTCGTTGTATACCTCATAGAAAAAATGGATGCGTACTGCCGGAAGTTCTTTGAGAGTAATACGTATGGTCAATAGATCATCGTAATGTGCTGGCTCAAGATACCGGACATTAAGTGTTCTGACAGGAAGCAAAATACCTTGATCTTCAAATTCGCGGTAACTCATGCCTAAAGAACGGAGCATCTCCGTACGCCCCACTTCAAAATACAATGCATAGTTTCCATAATACACATAGCCCATTTTATCGGTTTCTCCATAACGGACTCTGATCGGTACATCAAATGTATACATGATTCACTTTTTATTATGACAAAGATAGGGAAGTAATGGATAATGGACAATGTATAATTAACAATGAATAATTCTCCTATCTTGTTGAGTTTTTAACGTGCAATTAGACTATGTCGTATGGTAGAAAATAAATATAGTGATCTATTTTTAGTGGCTATTAAATGAAATGTCCACCTTATTTCTGACAATCACTTTATTTTGATGACTATCCTCAAAAAGAAAAATTCCAAGTGATGGATGGCACAAATGAGAATAAATATACCATTTCGGCATATGATTGGTCAGGGTTATCCTTTTCCTGTTGGAACAAAATCGTCCATGGGTTCTTGTGGCCGTAGGCGTTGTAAAGGGAAAAATTTAGCTCGTTTTTAAAACGTTTTCCCGGTTTGCCTTTAAATGCCCATGTTGCTGACAAGTCGAGCCGGTGATAGGCTGGATACCGGTATTCGTTACGTGAAGAATAAATGGGGACATAGCGCCCTTCAATTTCAAATCGTCCTGTCGGATAAGTAACCGGAGTGCCGGATGCATATATCCAATTGGCAGAAACGACCCATTGTTTGGATAATTCATAGTTGAGCACAATAGATATATTGACCGGTTTGTCATATGGAGATTTATAACTTTGTCCATTATTGACTTCGTCGATTTTACGGCGTGCTGCTGCATATGTATAACTAATCCATCCGTTGAGCCGTCCGTCATTTTTTCGGATCATCAGTTCTGCGCCGTATGCCTGGCCTGTCCCAAATCGTAATTCTTGCTCTAATTCGGAATTGGCAATTAAATCCGCATGATCTTTGAAATCGACTACATGGGTCATATTTCGGTAATAAAATTCGACAGATGTTTCAAAAGCGTTGTTGGAGAAATTCCTGAAATATCCGACTGCATATTGATCGCATAATTGGGGTTTGACGTTAGGTGTTGTCTGAAACCAGACATCTAAGGGAGATCCTGCCGCTGAGTTGGATGCCAATTGAATGAATTGAACAGTTCGTGAGTAACTTCCTTTTACGGAATTTGCATCATTAAATTCGTAAACAAATCCTAAGCGTGGTTCAAATCGGTTATAACTATTGTATACTTTGCCTCGTGCATATGTCGCGGAATCTTTCACTTCGTAATTGTCCAATATGTACACTTGTTCGCCATTGGAGATATTTTGGAAAAGTGTATAACGTAGCCCATATTTTAAGGTGAGATGATCTCCAATTTTACTTTGATTTGCAATGAAAAACGATTGCTCCAAAGCAAATTCTTTAGGTTCAACAATGCGTGAAAAAACCGAATTACCACCCATTCCGCCTCCTTCACCGGGAAGGAAATTATGATAAGTAAGATGATAGCCAAATTTGATGGTATTGTTGGGATTCAGTAAATAAGAAAGATCGGCACGAAACCCGTAATCTTGCATTTTGGAAAGCCATTCCATAGCTACTTGTTCGCTCAACTCGGTCGACAAATAATAGTCGTAAAAACTACCGATGGCAGTGAAATTGGAGAACAACCTGGGCGAAAAAATATGATTCCAACGCAATGTGATGGTTTGGTTGCCAAAATCCATTCCTGCAAATTTGTTGGCAAATTTATCACGCCCAAAATATCCGGCCAAAAAAAGCCGGTTGTTGTCATTGATCCGGTAATTAAGCTTGCCATTCATATCATAGAAATACAAGCTCGATTCGCGCAAATCTTTGTCGCTAGTGAGCAACAAAAATATATCAGCATAAGTTCTTCTTCCGGAAAGCAAAAAACTTGCTTTATTGGTGAATAAAGGCCCTTCAAGAGTAATCCGGCTGGAAATAGTACCAATACCGCCTGTCATCGAGAATCTTTGGTTGTTGCCGTCTTTTGTGCGTACGTCGAGAAGCGAGGACAATCGCCCTCCGAATGTGGCAGGAATATCTCCTTTGTAAAGTGTCACATCTTTGATCGCATCATTATTGAATACGGAGAAAAACCCCATTAGGTGGGACGCATTGTAAACTGTGGCTTCATCTAATAGTATTAGATTCTGGTCGTATCCTCCGCCCCGCACGCTGAATCCTGAAGATCCTTCCGAAGTTGATTGGACGCCGGGCAACAATTGAATTGCTTTGATTACATCCACTTCACCCATCAATGCCGGTATTCGTTTGAGGGTTTTAATAGAGATTTTTTCGACACCCATTTCAGCACGGGATACGTTGGCATTTCTCCGTTCGGCTGTTACCACTACTTCTTGTATTTCGTTGGCATCATTTTTCAATTGGATGTTCAGTTTGACATCTCCACGAATGGTCAATTCTTTTACTTGAGCGGTATATCCGATAAATGAAAAAATCAAATGATAAGTTCCTTCTGGCAGAGTAATTGAATAGAATCCGTAAGCGTTAGCTACAGTTCCAGTTTTCAATTCCTGAACAGCTACTGTAGCTCCGATTAAATCTTCTCCGGTATCGTTATCAGTGATGTTTCCGCTAATAGTAAACTTCTTGTTTTGCGCTGAAATATTCAAGCAAAAAAAACATAACAAGCAGAACAAGATTTTTTGCATCAATTTGGTTCTCATTTATGGAGGGGGTAAGCAACAACAAATGTGCCATTTTGTGCAGGAAATATAATAATGAACGGTACGAGATTATTATAGATCCGTAGTACATTGTAGAAATCTTGACTTGCTCAATAGGCAAGAAAAAGCCAAGAAAGATTTCTCTTTCTTGGCTTTTTCAGTTGTTTCAAGATGATTCAGAAGTTTTCCTCTAACCCAATTAATTAATACCCCGGATTCTGATCTTCTGGGCCAATTGCATCATTGGTCAGAATTTCTTGATAAGGAATAGGATAAAGCATTTTGTTATCACTATGTTCAAATGTACGGTATGTGTGCCAATCATCCATTGCTCCGGCTTCGGTGGGAGGGATACCTGTATTTTTAGGGTACTCAATGTTGATAAATTCTTTTATTATACCGGAACGCTTCAGATCATAAAAGAAATTGAACTCTGCATTAAATTCATGCCGGCGTTCCATATTCACAGCCAAAATACCAACATCTGTAGTATAGCCTTTGGTTGCTTTGTAATTCGTATAATATGTTTCGGCATCGGGAACGGTAACAGTTGTTGTTTGCATTGGAATTGGGTACGTGGGGTCGTTCAATGTCACTTCCAAGTTCCCCCAAGCCCGTTCGCGTATTTGGTCAATAGCATCCCAGCCGTTACTTGCATCGTTCGTGAAGAAACAGCATTCGGCATAGTTCAATAAAATATGTGAATAACGGAGGTAATGCATTGTAAAAGGCGGATTAATATTGTCATTATTTGCCTTGACCCGCCAGTATTTTAAGCTGGAGATATTCGGCATGAATTCAGCGCCTATCTTTTCGTGGTTAAAATCAGATTTGACTCCAAGCGTTTGCTGCGTCCATGGGTTGGTTTCACTCAGTGCAACCATGGATGCTGCGCGGCGGCGATCGCCCGATTCAAAGGAATAGTAACATTCCCATGAAATAAACAACGACCCCCAACCGTTATATTCCATGGAAGCTGTGTTATATGCAGCAGTTATATAGTGGTCTTCGGTCGGGCTCCAACCGCTTGTGTTTGTTCTGTTTTTTCCATTATCAGTCCACATAACAATGGCGAAAAGGTCTTCTTTTTGCCATGCCTTTTCCGGATCAAATAAATAGCTATAACACGGAACCAATTCATATTTACCGCTTTGAATAATATCGAGGTAAATTTGTTTGGCCTCATTATATTTGGCTTCATTATATGTCCCATCATCATTTCTTGCTTGAAACATCAATGCTTCAGCCTGATATCCCAAACAAAAACCTCTGGTTACACGGCCATATTGACCATCAATGGGAGTCCAGTCAAGGATAGCCGCGGCAAAAGACAAGTCTTCGAGAATCACTTTCCATGTATCATCCATTGATGCAGGACGTGGCTTGGCTGGGGCGGATAAATAGGTCTCGCCGGTAAGCAACATGGGCACGCGGCCGAAATTTTTTGCTAATTGCAGATAGTTAAATCCGCGAATAGCACGCGCTTGCGCTTCGATTAATTTTTTTGCGTTTTCTCCGTTTTTAAATAACGAAGGATCCATACCTTCGAGGCCATCCAATAATACATTGCATCGTGAGATTGCTTTATACATACCTACCCACATGGTGATAAATTCACCGCTTGACGAGGTCCAGTCCTGTGTGCAGTAATTCCTATCCCATCCACTTGCCTGTGTGTCCATTGTGGGATGGTTGGCTAACATAAATTGCGGTTTGAACCCCCATTGACCACCAGAAGCACCAGCTTCATTATCTGCTTTCGATGGATAAAAGGTATCGTAACATCCCGCCAGGCTCAGATTAACATTTGCTTCGCTTTCGAATGCGTAATCGCCCGGAAGAATATCATAGTAGTCCACTTTTAGATAATCACTACAGGATGGGGCCATCAATAACATGATTACCGATAATACGGATATAATTATTTTTTTCATATGAATTGATATTACAAATTAAACAATGATTAAAATTGAAAGTTAACACCTAACATATAGGTTCTCGGATAAGGATAACGTCCGCCATCGAAACCTGTGTATAAAACATTTGAGTTTCCGACTTCGGGATCTCCATATTTATTGTAGCTTGAGAAACAAGCCAAATTTTCAATGGAGAAATATACGCGGGCGCTTTCCATTCTTATTGGTGATAAAACGGACTTAGGAAGCGTATATCCGATTTGAATGTTAGCTAACTTCAAGAAATTGCCATTTTTTACATAATAGTCAGACGCTCTTTTATTGCTATTGCGGTCTACGACAGTCATGCGCGGCATAGAAGCATCGGGATTAGAGGTTGTCCATGCTCCGTTGATATATTCTTCCAGTGTGTTTTGTATACCGCCAGCTGTTTTGAACAAGTTGGTCATTTTCATGGATGCATATGAATTAATATCCATTCCAGCAACACCATACATATAAATCATAGCATCAAAATTCTTGTAGCTTGCAGTCAGGTTCAAGCTATAATTTAATTTGGGGAAACCGTTACCCAATACTACCTTGTCATCGCCATCAATATGACCGTCTCCATTCGTATCCACATATTTGAAATCGCCTGGCGCTGTAGCATTTACCTGATATACATCAAATCCTTTCGCCTTAGCTGCACTGTTGAGGGCATCTATTGTCGGTTGATCCCGGAAGATACCGTCCGTCACATAACCGTAATATGAACCTACAGCATATCCCTCCATAGTTACAGAATGGTTATCCCAATCGTCTCCGGTGTCGGCATCGGTACTGTAGATCGGGTCGCCGACCGAAACGACTTCGTTCTTTAACGATGAGCCTGTAAATGTAGCTCCGAAAGCCCAGTCGTTGATTCTTTTGTTGTATGAAACGGTAAATTCGAGACCTCTATTCTTGATATGTCCTGCGTTTGTGTAAATTCGCCCGTGACCGGTTGATGGACGCATATTCCGGTATAGCAGCAGGTTTTTGGCATCACGTAAGAAGTAATCTACCGTAACATTTAATGTGTGATTGAAAAAACCCATGTCAAGTCCGATGTTGGTTTGGGTATTGGTTTCCCAGTGCAGGTTTGTATCAATTTCTTTCAATTGTGCAATCCCGGTCGCTGTGGTATAGGATGATTAAGAGCCACCCATTGTTCCCCAGTCATATGCGATCCGGTTGGAAGAATACTGCAATGCGGAACG
>JAVBPN010000257.1:0-3116 GCA_031549585.1 Bacteroidales bacterium | reverse complement strand
TTGTTTTCCCGGTATACGGCGGCTATATTTTTTGTCATGCCGATCACCGCATGTTTGCTTGTCACGTAGCTGACGCCGCCTCTTGCACCAAACATACCGCCTACCGATGCCGTATTTACGATCACTCCCGGCTTATCTTTGTCCAGCCAATGGCGTACTACCAATTTGCACAGAATGGTCGGGCCTTTGACGTTGATGTCCATCACCCGTTCCCAGAGTTGAATGTCCAGATCATCCACTGGCACGAAATTATCCATGATTCCTGCGTTGTTGATCAAAAAATCTACCGTTCCAAATTTGGCAATGGTTTGCGCAACCAGATTTTCCAAATCTTCCTTTTTCGCTACATTGGTTACGATGCCTAATGCCGGACATCCTTTGGCTTCAAGTTCTGATGTGATCTGCTTCAACGACGCTTCGTTTACATCAGCCAATACGACCTTGATTTTTTCCCCGGCAAATAATCTGGCAATGGCTTCACCCATACCCGAACCTGCACCGGTTATAATCGCAATTTTACCTTCTACACTGTTCATGATGATATTGTTTTAATTAGTAAATAAGTTTTCCGGATCGAATGACTCTTCTTAAAACAATTTTTAGAACCAATAAGTTCTCATTTTAACCTTTCCTTCATCAGATAGATTTTCACATAAAGGATTGTCCCATCTGTTTTTAAAATATTATTTGCTTATCAGATTTTTATATACGATGGAATTTAAAAAATTATCTTTTCTGTGTTTTGAAATAGGAAGTTCTTTTTCGCCTATGAATAATCTATTCCCCGAAATGGATTCGATTTGATGAATGTTCACTAAATAGGAATTGTGTATCCTGAAAAAATGGTCTTTCGGCAATATTTTTTCCAATGAAACCATTGTTTGGTGGATGATATATGACTTATCAGCAAAATGTAACTTTAAATAATTCTGCAAAGCTTCAACATACATGATTTCCTCCCAATTAATCCTTTGGAATGTTTCTCCCTGGCGGATATACGTATTTAAAGTTCTTCCATCGTCCTTTTTATCTGATGCTAAGCGCGAGCGGTATAAGTCGAGTGCTTTTTGTACTGCCCGGAAAAATTGTTGAAAAGTATATGGTTTCAACAGATAATCGACCACATTCAACCTGAATCCATCCAAAGCATACTCCGAATAGGCGGTACTCAATATGGTTAACGGCGATTGATCCAATGTTTCCAACAATTCAAGCCCCGAAAGGTGTGGCATATTGATGTCGAGAAACATCAGATCGACCTCCCTACTCTTCAATATGTCAATAGCTTCCAACGCGGACGAGCATGTTTCTACAACTTCCAGAAAATCAAGTTTCCGGACGTAGTCAACAATTCCTTCAACAGCTATTGCTTCATCATCCACAACCAAGCATTTGAGCTTGTCATTATTCTGTTTGGATACTATTTCAGCCATACTCATAACATTATTTCAAGTTTTGCCGCATATACAGCATCAGTTTCGTTGATCACCAGGCTGTGCCTTTTGGGATACAATATATTCAATCGCCTTTTGATATTCTCCAATCCAATCCCCGAATCGGTTTGCTTTTTTCCTTCCGGTTTCATCAATGATTTGGAGTTTTCAACCTCTAACCGGATCATTTTGTCCCTTTGCTCGAATGCAATATGGATAAACCCTTTTTCTGAAGCAGAGCGCGGAACATGCTTGAATGCATTTTCGACGAAAGTAATCAATAACAAAGGCGGGATGTTGAAATTTTCATTATCCATATCCCATATACACTGCAATGTCAGCTTGTCTTTCCACCGGGTTCGTTCCACATCAATAAAATCCTTTAAAAACTGCACTTCCTGTTGGATAGGAACCATTTCTTCCTTACCACGGTACAGTTGATACCGGAGAATATTTGCATATTTTACCAATAAATCGGAGGCGGCATCCACATCTTTTTTCATCAGCACATTGATGTGGTTCAATACATTAAACATGAAATGTGGGGCGATTTGGGCTTGCAGCATTTGCAATTGCGCTTCCATGTGTTCTTTTTCCAAATTGAAATAAGCGGTGTAAAAACCTATGCCACAGAAGAATGAGCAATAGAAAACTCCCGCAAGAAGATGTCCCACCAGAGATTGGAAATTGTAATAGTCATAATCAAAAAGTGGTGTTACCGGAAAGTATCCCAGCTTTTCCAAACAGTGAAATATATATTTGAAAAGGAAGAGCAACGCTGCCACTATGAGGATACAGGCTATAAACTGGAAGATAAACGGGATAATCCGTTTGCTTCTGATTGCTTTTTGAAGCAAAGTGAAACTTAAATATTTTGTCAGGTAATACCCCGATACACAATACAATATAGAACACAATAACGCTTCAACAACTGTTGTTTGTGGCAGCATTTCTATGACGCATAGAAAAAATATGACTGTCCAACATATGATAAAGATATTCTCTTTCCTTAGAAGTTTTTTCATACCACAAAGATAATCGACTTAGAAATAACGTTATAGCCAACCATCAAAAGCAAATGGTCAACCGTCAAAAAAGTTTTTTTACGATAACGTAAAACTTTTGTTTTGCAGCATGGTTACACATCCAAAATGTATAGGAGAATCAAAACATGAAATCACAAGAAATCAAAGACCTGTTGTTCCTCATGGATAGATTTGTTGAGGAAGAAATGACAGCCAGCTTAAAGGCTGAAAAAGACATCTCGGAGGATGAGAAAAACTTCCTGTTGATACTTCAAAAGCGGCTGAGAAAAGGAAAAAAGGAATATGGAGTGGATAAGTTTACCCATATGATGGTATTAAATATGAGTTAACATAAATATTCTACGTATCTTTACACCCGGATGTTTACTATTTCATTTAGATCGGATTTGGTGTTGTAAACAATCTGTATTTCTTGTACAGATTGTCCTTTCGCTTACTCTCGAATAATCCTTTCGGGGTTAGTTTTCAATTTATATCAATTAAATTTTTAATCTGTGTACAATGATGATGGCATTGTTATGCTTTCGCATGTATGCAAAATTCATTCAAACAATGAGTAACAAAGAAATAACAACAATCCACAAATTTGATTTCAATTTAATCCGTGATTTCTTTTCAAATACAGAACGGCAGGGGC
>JAVBPN010000191.1:0-3606 GCA_031549585.1 Bacteroidales bacterium | reverse complement strand
TAAGTGGAGACACACCCGATGATTTGGCCACACGATCATCATCCGCACCAAATGTAGGCGCTATGTGTACAATACCTGTACCGTCCTCAGTAGTCACAAAATCACCAGTAACGACCCTAAACGCTCCATCTCCCGGATTAACCCAAGGGATGAGTTGTTCATAATTAAGCCCTTCGAGGTCTTTGCCGTTACATTCGGCCAATATTTGATACGGGATCAGTTTATCTCCGGGTTTGTAATCCTCCAAAGCCAAATCTGCCGCTTTCGGATTAAAATGTTTTGCAACCAAATCTTTTGCTAAGATCACAATAATGGGTTCTCCAGAGTATGCATTGAAGGTTTGCACCAACACATATTTAATGTTTGGCCCTACACAAAGCGCTGTGTTCGATGGAAGCGTCCATGGAGTTGTCGTCCATGCCAAAATATAAGCCCCTTTCCCGTCTTCTCCTAAAAAGGAATTCACATTTACGGAAAAAGCCTGCTCCAATTGCTTTTGATTGTGTTTTGCTAATTCTCCTTGTGCAGCAGTTAGAGGCAGGCGAAACATTGCCACACATGTGGTATCTTTCACGTCACGGTAACAGCCGGGTTGATTCAATTCATGCGTACTCAATCCTGTGCCGGCTGCCGGCGAATATGGTTGTATCGTATAACCCTTGTAAAGTAACCCTTTATCGTATAATTGCCCTAATAACCACCATAACGTTTCAATATAACGGCTATCGTAGGTGATGTACGGATCGCTCATGTCCACCCAATAACCCATACGGCGGGTCAAGTCTTCCCATTCACGGGTATATTTCATCACATCTTTGCGGCATGCGGCATTGTATTCTTCTACAGATATTTTTTTGCCGATATCTTCTTTGGTAATACCCAAAGATTTTTCAACACCCAATTCCACAGGCAATCCATGCGTGTCCCATCCGGCTTTACGCTGTACGCGATAACCTTTTAGTGTTTTATACCTGCAAAAGATATCTTTAATGGCACGCGCCATTACATGATGTATTCCCGGCATACCATTGGCCGAAGGCGGGCCTTCATAAAAAACAAAATCCGGTTTTCCCTCGCGTGTGCTCAGGCTTTGTTCAAATGTATGTTCGGCAGTCCACCGTTCGAGGATCTCTTTATTGATTTGTGACAGGTTTAATCCTTTGTATTCGGGAAATTTCTTTTGCATCAACACGCTCATTAAATAGGTTACAATTTTCAAAAACGAACAAAGATACAGGAAAATTTAAAGTTTTGAGTTAAGGTTTGTAAAGGCCAAAAAAATCAGGACAAGCAAAATAATTTGGGGATTTTACCAATTTAATCCCAATTCTAATTGTTCCGTGTCATGAATGCTGGATAAATTAGATACTTTAATCCCCATTAGCCTGATCCCTTTATGATCCAAAGGAATTTCCTCTAAAAGGCTTCTGGAAATATGTTGTAAACTTTGGTAATCTTTGATTAATTGGGTTGTCCGACTTCTTGTAATGGTTTCAAAATTTTCAAACCTGATTTTGATGGTTACTGTCCGTGCTCTTTGTCCCAATTCTTCCATTTCTGCATAAAGTTTTTTCTCCAAACGGTATAATTCTGCAATAATAGCAAAACGGGTAATTAAGTCTTTTTCATATGTGTTTTCAACGCTGATTGATTTACGGATGCGGTCAGGTTCTACCATACGACGATCAACTCCCCGTACGATATCATAAAAAAATAGACCTCGTTTACCGAAAGTTTTCATCATCTCGTCCAGACTGAGCGCTCTAAGGTTTGAACCTTTTAAAATTCCCATTTCCTTAAGCTTTTCTGCTGTAACATGCCCAATGCCATGGAATTTCTCAATGCCCAAATCCCGGATAAAAGTTTCTGCCTGATGTGGTTCAATGACAAAAATACCATCCGGCTTACGCACATCCGAAGCGATTTTAGCTAAGAATTTATTGTATGATACTCCTGCCGAAGCCGTTAGGTTAGTTTCTTCTTTTATTTGCTTCTTGATTGCAAGCGCTATGTTGGTTGCCGAACGAATGCCTTTTTTATCTGTCGTGACATCCAAATAAGCCTCATCTAAAGATAATGGTTCGACTAAATCGGTATATTGAAAAAAGATGTCGCGGATTTGTTCAGAAATTTTTCGATAAACATCAAACCGATGGGGTTGAAAAACCAATTGTGGACATTTGGATAAAGCCGTCATGGAAGGCATGGCAGAATGTACGCCAAAACGCCGTGCTTCGTAACTGGCTGCCGCAACAACACCCCGCGGTGCAGCATACCCAACAGCCACAGGTTTTCCCTTGAGCTCGGGAAAATCCCGCTGTTCAATTGATGCATAAAAAGCATCCATATCGACATGTATGATTTTTCGGATGTCCATTTGATGCAAAGATAAAAAGGTTTAAAGTTGAAATTTCGAAGACAGTTTATCTTAGTCTTTTTAAGGTGATTTTAAAGAAATATTATCTTTGTGAGTTATCTTGATCAATCTGATTCAACAATACTTGTAATAATTATCATATGTACAATTTCAAATGGCTATTTGTAGGGATTATTTTACTCGCTTTATTCGCCCATCCCGTTAAATCTCAAAGAGTAGAATTGTCTGGAACAGAAGTATTAAACTTCACGTCTGCGATTGACGGCCAACAATATATTCTCCACATCAATTTACCCAATAACTATGCTAAAACAAACAAGAAATATCCCGTTTTATTTGTAACTGATGGCCAATGGTTTTTCCCCTCGATGTATGTAGGTTATGGAGGATTACATTATGATGGCTTTATCCCAGATTTAATAATCGTAGGAATCACATGGCCTGATGATTATGATAACAGCCGGAAAAGAGACTTTTCACCAGAACCCGTAAAAGGGATTCCGAATTCCGGCAATGCAGGTAAATTTCTTGAAGTTGTAAAAAATGAGATTATCAAACTCGTCGTATCTAAGTATCGTATCGATGAAAATGATAAAGCCTTGTTCGGGACGTCTTTGGGTGGAGTCTTTGCCATATACACCTTGTTTCACGAACCTTCCCTTTTTAACCGTTACATTATAATAAGTCCTGCTTTGGAGTGGGATAATGGAATATTATTCAGATATGAAGAGCGTTTTGCTGAAAAGAAACTTGATTTGAAAGCAAAAATATTTATCAGTTCTGGAGAATATGAAGAAGCAATTTCCTTTAAAAGTTCCTTTAATACGTTTGTTAATCAGTTAAAGTCAAGAAATTATAAAGAATTACAATTGAAAAGTATGGTAATAGATGGAATGGGTCATAGCAGTTCAGCAACAGTAGGCGGTATAATAGGGTTACAATATATTTACAGCAAGCCTGCTTTGTGGCTGGAAAATGCTGTATTGGATAAATATATCGGACATTATACCTTTGATACACAAACCCTCTTAATAGGCAGATCTGGTAACTTCCTCTATTTGCAAAACAGAGATGGAAATATAGAATTATTTGCAGAGACACCATCAACGTTTTACATCAAAGGTTTTAGCGGCTCCATTCAATTTAAAAAGGATCAAAAAAACAACGTATCAGGGTTTGACCTTATTAAAAATGATACCACTATTTTTTATAAAAAAACTAATCAATAA
>JAVBPN010000271.1:0-3255 GCA_031549585.1 Bacteroidales bacterium | reverse complement strand
GGTAAAAGTTTTCTATTGTGATAAATAATATTCATCCCCGACGCCAAAGCTCTCCTTGCCACAGCCTGCCCTATTCGCCCCATGCCGAATATACCAAGCGTTTTACCATATAAGGCCACGCCCAAATGTTCGAATAATGTCAACATCGGTTTTTCAGATGTTCGAATTCTGTTGTCATAGAAGGTAATCCGGCGAGCAACATCCAACATTAATCCAAAACATAATTCGGCAGTAGGTTCCAAAACCGACCGTGGCGTATTAGCCACGACAATTCCTTTGGAAGAAGCAAACGCTACATCTATGTTATCATACCCCACTCCATAATTGGCAATAATCTGGAGCTTCTTGCCACTCTGAATTACGTCTTTATCTATTTTAAACCTAAAACTCGGCACAAATGCATCCATATCGCCCAACAGTGCGATTGCCTCTTCTTTATTGAGGTATTCGTTTTTAGGATAAATCAAATCAAAATCATTCTCGAGCGCGACAAAACCTTCGCGTTTAAATTGATATCCCAATAATACTTTCTTTTTCATGGGGCAAAATTTAATGGTTCAACCTTACTACAAATATAACAGATCAAAACCGGATTGTATCACACAATAAAAAAATTCCAGATCATTTTAAAGGCCAAAAGGAACGATCAATACCAAAAAATTGGGTTATATTTGGATCTTGAGAAAGAAAATCATTTTATCCTATCCATTTTGATTTTTAACTATTTAAGCTCAAATATTTTTATTTATCCATTTGGCATAGAACATTATAAACCTTTGTTTTCATATGATATTTCATAAATTATTTATCATGAAATTGCTTGCATGCAACATAATTGTGGCTTTAACATTAATGTGTTATAACACATCTGCCCAAACTACTTTAAAAAACATAGCCTATCAACGGGCAGTGTTCCAATCCAGCTCGATAGATGATGATTATTGCGGACATCTAGTGACCGACAACAGCATGATGACATTCTGGGAAAGCACTGTTATGGGGCCTCAACATTGGCTATATGTGGATTTGGGCGAAATATGCACCATTCAAGGAATTGGAATATATTGGGGTGAAAATTATGCAACTTCATACCGCATTCAACTTTCGAACGAAGAAGAACACCCATCACAATGGAAAGATATATATGCCAACACCTCAGGAAAAGGCGATTTTGAAAAAACAGATTTGAAAGAACCTGTCAAAGGCCGCTATGTGAGAATATACATGTCGTCGCTCAATAGCCCAAACAGATCATGCTCAATCAAAGAATTCCAGGTATATGGCAATAGTCAATCTCCTCCTACTCCCAAAAACAGCAGTTATCCATTGAAAAAACTGGATAATGGAAATATCAGCTTAGACGGCCAAAATTGGCGCATACAAAACGAAATGTTTGTTACAGAAAATTTTGAAACACTGTCCAATGCTTCATTTGATGATTCGCAATGGATTCCGGCAAGCGTGCCCGGAACTATTCTGGGCAGTTACGTAGCGGCAGGCGCTTTACCCGATCCTTTTTTCGGGGATCAAATGAGTATGATTTCCGAATCGTTTTTCTCACGAAGTAATTTTTGGTATCGTTCGGTATTTCGAATGCCTAAAGGGAGTAAAGGGCAAAAAATGTTTTTAAACTTCGACGGTATCAATTGGAAATCTGATATATACCTGAACGGCAAATATATTGGCTCAACCGGAGGCGCTTTTATCAGGAATCAATTTGATGTCACTCCGCACCTTTTCCTCGATAAAGAAAATTGTATTGCAGTACACATCAGGCATCTGGATAGCACCATGCCGGGGAAAAAGAAAGTAACACACAAATATTTGGGAGCGCCTACCACAAATGGCGATTTATTGGGATATGACAGCCCTACGTTTTTGGCAAGTGCCGGGTGGAACTGGTTGCCCATTGTACGGGGACGTAATTCAGGTATTTGGAATCATGCGTATCTGGAATGTAAAGGTAATGTGTCTATTGTTGATCCGTGGGTAAGCACAAAACTCAACTTACCCGACACAACAATCGCAAGTTTAAACGTGATGACCGAACTTCGTAACTGGAACAACCGGACAGAGAAAGGGACATTGGTAGGAAAAATTGCTGGGAATACTGTCTTTAGCACGAAGGTAGAACTGAAAGCAGGAGAAACCAAAAGTTTCGTTTTTGATGCCAAAGCTTTTTCTAAAAATAATCCAGCCCTCTGGTGGCCGAATGGATATGGAAAACCAAACTTGCATAAATTAGTTCTAACCTATTACTCGGGTGAAAACGTGAGTGATCAAAAAGAGGTTACATTCGGCATTCGCGATTTGAAATGCGAAGTGTCCAACAACATCCTTTTTGTCTATGTAAACGGTAAACGAATATTGCTGCGTGGCGGCAATTGGGGAATGGACGAAGGTATGTTGCGTTGTGATAGTGCAGATTATGACCTGAAAGTACGTTTACATAGGGATGCCAATTTCAATATGATTCGCAACTGGGTTGGACAAATAGGTAAAGACGAATTTTACGATGCATGTGACCGTTATGGAATCTTAATTTTTGATGATTTTTGGTTGGCTAATCCGGTAGACGGGCCAAATCCAAAAGATTACAATCTATTTATCAGTAATGCACGGGATAAAATACGCAGGATTCGTAGCCATCCATCGTTGGCGTTTTATTGCGGAAGAAACGAAGGTGATCCACCGGCGGATTTAGACGCATTGATTAGACGTGAAATAGCTCAATACGATTCCACCCGACACTATGTACCTAATTCGGCAGCCGGAACGCTTACCGGACTTGGCCCATATGAGATGCGAGATGTAAAATGGTATTTTGCAAACCGGGGAAGTACATTTCACAGCGAGTTAGGTATTATCTCTATCCCCACAGCCGAGAGCTTCCGGCAAATGATGCCGGCTGAAAACCTTTGGCCAATCAACGATATGTGGGCTGTACATGATTATCAAATGCCTCGCTCATTCCTGTACACTGCATTGATTGAGCACCGATATGGTGTATCGGATAATATAGATGATTATGCTTTGAAAGCCCAAATGGGCAATATGGAAACATCAAAAACTATGTTTGAAAGCCTTCAAAGCAAACAAGGCAGCGGAATATTATTGTGGATGAGCCAATCAGCTTGGCCTTCGCTGATTTGTCAACTATATGACTATTATTATGAACCGACTGCGTCGTACTTTGCAGTCAAAAATGCTTGCGAGCCAATTCACATTTTTTGGGATCCGCTCAAAGAAAGCATT
>JAVBPN010000030.1:0-14774 GCA_031549585.1 Bacteroidales bacterium | reverse complement strand
TAAAAGAATATCCCGGTCTGAACCACCTGTTCCAGGAATGTACTACCGGTTCGCCCAACGAATACGCATCCATCGAGCAAACCTTTTCACCCTTGGTTTTGAAAGACCTGGCCGATTGGATAAAAAAGCAGTAAAAACTTAAAAAAGTAATTCTATGAAAGCTAAATGGTTAATTAATCCTTTTGAGCGCATTGCCGGGTGGCAGGCGTTGTTAATCGGTATATGTATCTTGTCGCTTACTGCTATTTTAGGCAGTATCAACAGCATCATTTTCGATGGAGTAATAGATGCACACGTTTTTGATCATTACTTTCCTTTGGCCTTTTTGGCACAAGCCGTTGATTGGGTGAGCCTGTTTCTAATCATGTGGCTGGCGGGAGTATGTTTTTCCAAATCGAAAATTCGTGCCATTGATGTAGCCGGGACTATGGCATTGTCACGTACGCCCATGTTATTACTTGTGATACTCGGATTCTTACCCATTGCTCCTCAAAACATAAGCGATATCTCCCGTATAGTCATATTCAGCCTGGTCAGTATTGTTTTGGGTATATGGATGGTGGCCTTGATGTACCATGCCTTTTCAACATCCTGTCACATCAAAGGCGCGCGAGGTATTATCACTTTCATCGGCGCATTACTGGTAGCCGAAATCGTATCTAAATGTATATTTATCTTCCTATTAGGCAACTTGTTTATGGGTGTAAATATCGCTAACGACAATAATGCTTCTGTTACAAACCCTACCGAAAATACAGCAGTAGTTGATTTATCCGATATTCATCAATCGGCAGAAAGAATAGTCGCAGCATTTAAGCAAAATGACTTTGATGCAGTCGTTGCATATTTTGACGACAAAATGAAAGAGGGATTATCGGCAAATAAATTGAAATTAACGTGGTTGCAAATTACCATGATGCAGGGAGCATTTGAAAGCGCTGATTTGCAAAATGCAAAAGAATCTCATGGAGAAGAATATGACGTTATAGACATTCCATGTGCATTTAAAAGAAGCCAAATGAATTTGCGGTTGACATTCAACAAAGACGGAACCATTGGCGGATTATTCATTCTTCCGGCAAAATGAATAGCAGGGATCAAAGTTCACAGCTTTGATGCTTTTCTATTTCATAAAAATCACGTAGGTTTGCAATCAGTTTAAAACAATAAAAAAGTAAAAAGATGGGTAGGGTTTTAATGATTGGAGCCGGCGGAGTCGGAACGGTTGTGGCACATAAACTCGCTTCCGTGCCCGAAGTTTTTAGCGACATTATGTTGGCAAGCCGCACCAAATCCAAATGTGATGCTATTGCAGCAGCTGTTGGCGGCGGGCGGATTAAAACGGCTCAGGTAGATGCCGACAATGTATTGGAATTGGTATCGCTCATTCGCCATTATCAACCTCAACTGGTTATCAATGTGGCATTGCCTTATCAAGACCTAACAATTATGGACGCATGCCTCGAAACCGGCGTCAGTTACCTGGATACAGCAAATTATGAACCCAAAGATGAGGCCAAATTTGAATACAAATGGCAATGGGCTTATCAAGAACGGTTTAAAAATGCCGGCTTGACGGCTATTCTTGGTTGCGGTTTCGATCCGGGTGTATCGGGTGTTTACACAGCTTATGCTGCCAAACATTATTTCGACGAAATACAATATTTAGACATTGTCGATTGCAATGCCGGCGATCATGGGCATCCTTTTGCAACTAATTTTAATCCCGAAATCAATATCCGCGAAGTAACCCAGAAAGGGAAATATTGGGAAAACGGAAAATGGGTTTATACCCAGCCTCATGAAATACACAAGCCGATTACTTATCCGGAAATCGGACCTAAAGAGTCTTACCTGATTTATCATGAAGAGCTCGAGTCATTGGTGAAAAATTTTCCGACCATCAAACGCGCCCGTTTCTGGATGACTTTTGGTCAAGAATATTTGACCCACTTGCGGGTAATCCAAAATATCCGCATGGCAAGCATAGAACCTGTCATGTATCAAGGGATGGAAATAGTCCCCATACAGTTTCTGAAAGCGGTATTGCCTAATCCCGGAGATTTAGGTTCAAATTATACCGGATGGACATCCATCGGTTGCCGCATCAAAGGATTGAAAGACGGTAAAGAACGCACATATTATGTGTACAATAATTGCAGCCACGAAGCGGCATACAAAGAAACAGGCACACAAGCCGTAAGTTATACGACCGGCGTTCCGGCAATGATCGGAGCTATGATGTACATGAAAGGCTTGTGGAAAAAGCCGGGTGTGTTCAATGTAGAAGAATTTGATCCCGATCCATTTATGGAACAATTGAATTTGCATGGATTGCCTTGGCATGAAAAGCATGACATAAACCTTGAATTGTAATTCAAAGGATCACTAAAATATAAAAAGGATTGTCCGAACCATATCAATTTCTTAATTGTTCTTGGTAAAACACGCAATAATCGATAACGATCACAATTTGGACGTTTGCTTGTTTGTGTCCATTCTGATAAAAGAAGAATAATATTTGAATGAAATATAGGATCGTTTTTCTAATGGCCTTGTTGGGAAATTTTATCAACGTGCATTCACGGACATTTTATGTTGACGCAAGATCAGGTAATGACACTTATACCGGACTTTCTCCCAATAATGCATGGAAAACCTTAAAACAAGTCAATTCCTTTACATTTCAACCCGGCGATTCGATATTATTTAAATCTTCCCAAGAATGGTTTGGGATGTTATACCCCAAAGGTTCCGGGACAGAAAAAAAACCCATAGTCATATCCAAATATGGTGGTCCAGAAAAGCCCAAAATACATGGTAAAACAGTAACCATTAGTGGGATAGAGGGATTTCAAACGGTTTTTCTTTACAATCAACAACATTGGGTAATTCGTGATTTGGAAATCACCAATATGCCTGAAGCTACTATTCGCGATTTTGACGATAACGGACCAGTAAAACGGCGAGGAATATATATCGTCGCTTCTGACATTGGTGAGATCAAAGGAATTACTATTCATAATAATTACATTCACCATGTGTATGGCGATGATAGTAAGGATTTTCGTGGTAGTGGAGGAATTTTGATTGCTGCGCTTGGGGAAGAAAAACCTTCTTTCTTCAATGGTGTCCGTATTACCAACAATCGCATCTACATGGTCAATCGTTCAGGCATCTGTACCAGTTCTTTCTGGCAACGCCGTCATTCTTATCCGGGCACGTGGATGAATGAAATGGGTGAACACTGTCCCAGCCGTAATATTGTGATTCGTGGTAATACATTGGAAAGCATTGGTGGAGATGGTATTGTGCCACAGGTAGCGTCTAACATATTGATGGAATACAACACCGTAAATGGTGCAGCATCTCGTTCGGAAGCTCACAATGCCGCGTTATGGGCATGGAACAGCGATTCTGTATTGATTCAATATAACGAGGTTTTTAATACCAAAACCATACGTGATGGCATGGCTTTCGATTGCGACTCCTACTCTATTGGACACACATATCAATATAATTATACGCATGATAATGACGGTGGTTTTTTATTGCTATTCGGATATTCCTACGTAAATCCCGGTGCTGAAAACATTGGACATATTATTCGCAACAATTTAAGTGTCAATGATAAGAATATATTGATTCAAATGCATGGCTCAGGACATACCGGATCACGCAGATATCACAACTTATTTTACAATCAGAACGACCTTTTATACCCTATAAAAGTTGAAGGAAATCCTCACGATATCAGTATTTATCAAAATATCTTTTTGCTGGGTTATCCAAAAGAATGGGATGGCGTGAATGCCATTGTCGATTTTGATTTCAGGAATAACTTTATTCCCGCGAAAATGGCGATTTATCAAGAATCCAACAATACAACTGCCCCCACCATCGGTGATGTGAATCGTATTTTTGACTATGCCTCGGGAGATGATGCCAAACAGCCTATTACTCTTTCATTTATCCAACAATTGTGGGAGAAAATCTTACGTGAAAGCGAGATGGTTAATGTTTCTATGAATCGCTAAGTAAAATCTCCTAAAACATAAATGTAACCTTGGCCAATCATATTGTTTGGCATAATCTACTATATCACAACTGCTTGAAAACAGCCGACCTGGCTGATTCTTTTTCCATATTTTTGAAAAAAACATTAAATTCTTCGGCTATACTTGCCGGATAATGACCTTTTTTAAGAAGAATATTTTGTGTGATTTTAATGTTATTGCCGTCCAATTGTGTATCAATGGAATAACTACCAAATACACTATCAATAGTTACTGATTTAGGAATGGTTTCGGGAGCATATCCTGTTGGTATAGCTATAGATAACGTATCTGTACGTAATATTCCGTTAGACAAGACAATGTCTTGCTTGCGTTTGTTGGTGTTCATTACAACAAAATTAGGCTTTAATATAGCAAAAGGCACAAAAAGCCTGTTACCTAACTTATTGGCAAATTTCTCAATATTTGCATTATACGCAATTTGTAAGTCAGGGTCTTCATCATCATATGGCAAAATTTGCAATTCACTAATTTTAGCTTTGGATACCTGTAAACCACGTGTCAACGAATTAATCTGTTCTTCGCGACTCATTGAATGAATAAAACTCTGCATTTCTTCGTATGCATTCAACTTATATGCTGTTTTTATCAGCGCTTTACCATTTCCGCTTTCATCAACTTCTGCAATAATGCTCCTTGTCCGTAGATTATCTATATCTGATAATCTCTTTACCCTGCACAATTCTCCTCCTTGATTCTTTATCAATAAGCACTGGTGACCAGCTATACCCGTATGCGGATAATTAAATGGCAAGTCTTGAGTGGTACATTCGAGCCAAAGCGTATCTGTATCCATTGGTACGGCAAGAATAACGTGGTTCATTTGCCCCAAGCTGGCAAAATCGGTATACAAATTTGCACGATCAACGCTTATTGCCGTGTATATGGAAGATATGCCGATAGCATTCAACATACTATACATATAGTTAGATAAAGCTTTACAGTCGCCAAATCCGGTTTTTTCGACATCTGCCGCGCTCATTGGTTGAAATCCTCCTATACCCAATTGTATACTAACATATCGAGTTGTTGATTGCAAGTATTTATACACCCTTTGCACTTTTTCTTTATCAGTTTCTGCGTCGGAAGTGAGATTCAAAAGTTTTTCTTTCAATTGGGGCGATATTTCGCTCCGTCCTTCCATGAGGCCACCCAGCCATTTGCCTAAACTATTCCAATCGGACATATTGCCACACCGGCCTCCCATACAAAAATCATTAGGGGCAAACTGTACGACAGGCATAATGGCCGATAACCCGGGAGAATACGGCTCATATTCTATAGCAGGCACGTTGTCTACAGACCAATCATAAGTTACACTATTCCCTACAATACTGAGTACGGGTTTTTCATTAGGCATGCGCTCAGCCTTGTATCGTACGTCAAAATCTTTAGGTACTTGAATTTGGTATTTCGCATGCTCTACAGACACATTATACCCACTAACCGGTATAAATTTGGGATAAGATGGCACTCCATCTTTAATGCGAATTTCATATTCATAGCAAATCGTATACGGATAGCTAATAGGTTTATACTCATAGTAAACATACTTATTGTCCGATGCTATATCAGAAGAATATTCTGTGACAAATAAATCTTTTTTAGCAATTTTCTTAATTACTTTTCCTGATGCATCTATGACTGTACCTGAGAAGCTCTTCAAATCTCTAAATTTATCCAAATAAGCCACAAAATTTCCATGATCTTTTCCATCTTTCTTCAATATCGTAGTAACTTCTACAACACGATCTGTCGCATTGTTGATATCGGTTTGTATGAAAACATTTTCGCTATGGCGAACAACCACATCGGCGTTTTGAATCAATGAATCATTAATGGCTGATACCGGATATTGTTGGGCATCGACCTGAATAAACGACCACATCAATAGACAATAAAATAGTTTTTTCATATGCTTACTTATTGTTTTTCCAATGATATTAACTCTGCCGAACTTTCCTTTTTGCTACAACATGAATGTGGTTACTAAAAAGATTTTTATCTAAATAGAATACCTATCATTGTGTTACACGTCTTAAAACCAATTGTGAGTTATTTTTGTCGGCAATACGTGCCCAAAAATCACGCAGATGTTCATATTCCATAGCTGGGTAAAGCGTTTGCATAAGCGAAAGCCGTTGTAGGATTTGTATGGTACGTTCTCCCGGTTGAATCAGATAAGAATAACTGATTTGCTTATCTCCCAATGTAACCTTTTCTGCATTCGGTACTTCTTCTAATTCATATCCTTCTGGAATTACAAAAGTAACAGATTGTACAAGCTCATACGGATAGGGATATTCAACAGGTAATTTCCTTATTTCCGCTTTAAACGGATTATCTTCAATATGCGGGAATATCAAAGAATTAATATAAAGATAATCATCACCTAATACGATATTATCGTTTTCAAAGGAGAATTTCTCTGTGACAGATACATCTTGTGGTTTGCCTTGTTCTAATTCAGAGATATTAACATCTAATACCCTTTCCCTGTTTTCTTTATATTCTTCTACACTCTTTTGATCATTTACTGTCCGATAATATGACATGCATGGCACTCCACTCATGGTTCTTTGAACCGTACCCGATAACTTCCCATCTTCGTTGAACTTGGCAACAATATTGGTCATGTATCCATTTCGCCCAAATGCATGTAAATCAACCCACTCTCCCGGCCTGTCTTTAAAGATGCATCGTGCTTCTTGAACCATGCAATCGGTAGAAATTACATCTACTGCCCCTAATTTATACGAAGCATCCATATACATTGTTTCTCCACCAACATCGACCCCTACTATAAAATAGTTCAATGATTTGGTGGTTGGGAACATTGAAAAAATGCGTCCGTTACTTCTTAAACTCAATACTATAGGATATGCATCAAACCCTGCATCGCGTAAAAGGCAAATAAGGGCGGCATTCATTTCTGCACTGGTACCAATGCCATCCTTTATTGCTTTTTTTACATTGTCAATATACAGGACGTCTTTCTCATTCCATTGAATCTTTTCTTTCACCAAAGAAAGTATTGCTTCCACCTTATGCCTCGAAGTCATGGTGTCATTCAATGCACCTGATAATTCATCTTTCATGAGGTTTGAAAAACGCAATTGCCTGCCAAAATTATCATTGTCCATCAATTGTTTGTCAATATCTGCCCATGTTGTAGAAAACTTTCTGTAAAAAGAGCCCGGAATATTCACGCTCATCAGGTCAAAAACGACTTTAGCCGTATAATCTTGTTTATTCCAAACATAGCTATCATCTTTTAACGCGGGTAAATCAGAGGTAACAAAAGTCATTTGTGTTCCGGAACATTGTAATCGATCTCCTTTGTCCAACATTAAAAACAGACTAACTTGCTTTTCAGAATAATCTATAGGTTCGTATCCTACAGTACGCTTATTAAATGTAAAATACTGAGGAATCGTTACCTGATAACGGCTATAACGAACAGGCATGGAACTTTGAAAAAGAAAATCATCCAAATAACTATAATATGGCGATGTCTTCTCATATTTAAATTCAAACACCGATCCTACCTTTACATTGGGAAACGCTATTTTTATGCGATGCCAATTCGTAGAAGTTTTTTCCTCAAAAATATACGCTTTCGATAGTTTTGTTTGCTCTGTTTTTCCATTAACTAAATTATAAGTATACCCGGTTATACTCGATATTGTTTCACTTTTATCACGAGTTGCTCCGACATAAAAAGGAATAACAATATTGGCTCTATCCAACCCTGCTGTTTTTAGTATCTTAACACGTGCTGTATATTCTGTGATCAAAACGAAGTCATTATTTCTAAGCGTGTATCTCACATTGCAATCTTCATATAATGTTACAGCTATAGCAGTTGTGTCATTAGCATATACCATCATTGACATATCGCTCTCGGGTATTTCACCAAATTTAATTTTATCTTGAGCAACTACATGGCACATTGTAAACAATAAAAATATAACCGACAGGCAGCATTCTGTTCTGTTTTTCATAGTGATAGAATTTTAAAAATGCTCAAATACTATTATGTACACATATATAACCTTTGAAACAAAGTTACATATTATTTGATAATAATAGCAAGCCTTTCATGAAAATTTCATGTTAAGCTTCTACTCTTTGAAAAATTGCTACTAATATAGAAACTATGCTTACCATATACTTGAAAAAGTGACTTAAAAGCTCAAACAAAAATTTTCGTTTATGTAAAAAACTCACTCATTATAAGCGCTTTATGTTCACTGAAAAATAATTTACGAAAAAGTTATCAACAAAAGAAACAAAAAGTGGTAAAAAGTGGTATAAGATGGTAAATATTGTTGTATCTTTACAACGTCTTATATTCTGTTGGTTAATGATAATATTCACAGGGGAATACGATTGTAAGGTTGATGCCAAAGGGCGCATCATGTTGCCAATTGCTTTTCGTAAGCAAATGGGGCAAGTTGATGTGTTGCGCTTTGTGATCAAAAAAGACATGTATGAATCCTGTCTGGAACTTTATACAATTGATGAATGGGAAAGACAGAACAAGTTGATCTTGAAAAATACCAATCCATACGATCCTGAACACCGGCAATTTATCCGCGATTTCAGAATCGGGGCAATTGAGCTAGAATGTGATCATACAGGCAGGGTACTGATTCCTGGGCGCTTGCTGAAACAGGCCAACATGGATAAAGACGTGGTTTTGTCAGGCAACATTGGTAAAATAGAGATCTGGGCTCCGGAACAATACAGCAAAAGCGGTGGCGACGTCGCTACCAAGCGCGATCGTGCGCAACAAATCATGAAAAATGCAACATATAACCTTGACGACCTATGACATACCACACTCCGGTACTATTGCGCGAAAGCGTTGAAGGGCTGGATGTCCGTCCCGATGGGATATATGTGGATGTAACATTCGGAGGAGGAGGGCACTCGCGTGAGATACTGAAACGATTGACAACAGGACGGCTAATTGCTATGGATCAAGACAAAGACGCATTGGCAAATGCCCCAAAAGACGAACACTTGATTTTAGAAAGAGGGAATTTTCGTTTTCTCCGAAACTTTTTGGCACACAATAATTGCCGGAAAGTGAACGGCATATTAGCAGACCTGGGCGTTTCGTCACATCATTTTGACGATGCTACACGTGGATTCACGTTTCAACAGAATGCTCCATTGGATATGAGGATGAATACCGAAAGCAATTTAACTGCCGGGCAAATTATCAATCAATATTCTGAAGAGCAATTGCAGCACATTTTTCGGCAATATGGAGAAATAGAAAATGCATCACGATTGTCAAAAGTAATCGTTGCCGAACGGCTGAAAGGATCAATTAAAGATACCGCACAATTGGTGGATGTAATTAAACCTTGCATGCCACGAGGAGCAGAAAACAAATATTTAGCAAAGGTTTTTCAAGCCTTGAGAATCGAAGTGAATAAGGAGTTAGAAAACCTCAAAGCATTGCTCCAACAGAGTATCGAATTGCTGGATGAAGGTGGGCGTTTGGTAATAATCACCTATCATTCATTGGAAGACCGGTTGGTGAAAAATTTCTTCAAAAACGGATTGTTTGAAGGCGAAGCCCCTAAAGATATTTATGGAAATAGGACTGTGCCGTTCAAGCAAGTGAATAATAAAGTGATTGTGCCGACTGATGAAGAGATTGCAAAGAATAGCCGTGCACGGAGCGCTAAATTACGAATCGGGGAAAGGATAATGCAATGATCAATTGATGGAAGATGGACAAAAAACGCATTGAGTTTGTAGATAGCCAAAAAGAGAAGGACGAATTAAAAGTCCGTTCTTTTAAAGATATCATTAATGGGTCGATACTCACACGTGGCCTCATCCTCAAAAATTTGGGATTTGTCATTTGGTTGACTTTCCTGGGGATTGTATATATCGGGAATCGTTACCATTCAGAAAGAGTAGCGCGCACAATGACAAGCTTACAGCGCGAAGTAAAAGATTTAAGGGCTGAATCCATCAGTATTGCAGCCGACCTAATGAATAAAAGCAGGCGTTCCAACGTAATTAACAACATCAAAAGGAATAACCTGCCGTTGGAAGAATCGCTTGAGCCGCCTAAAAAAATTAAAAAATAGATATAAACCTTTGAAACATTGTCCATTAAAAAAGACATATTATTTCGTGCCGGGATTATATATTTCATTGTACTAGTCGCTGGATTTGCAGTCATTGCCAAGGTTGCCTATACACAAGTTGTTGAAGGGAAAGACCTGAAAAAGCAAATGGATAGCATTAGCCTGACGGATATCATAATTGAACCAAACCGTGGCGATATTTTAGCGTCTGATTACAGGGTATTGGCTACATCGCTTCCTTCATACGATATCCGTATGGACACCAAAGCACCGGGATTGACAGATGAAATATTCAATTCAAAAATTGATTCATTGGCGAAATGTTTGGCGCAAATACCCGGACGTACCAATGCTGCACAATATAAAGCAGAAATAGTCAACGCACGGAAAAAAGGCCTACAGTATTTCTTGCTCGACCGTAGGGTAGGACATGAACAAATGAAAATCATCAAAAAATATCCAATTTTTAATTTAGGGCCTAACAAAGGCGGACTGATTGCCGTTCCGGAAAATATTCGTTTCCAACCGCAAAGCGGATTGGCTGCCCGTACCATCGGATATTTAACCAAAGACCCCAATGGAAATTATCCGGGATTAGAAGGCGCTTTTAATCAGTATCTACAGGGAGAATATGGCGTAAGTGTAATGCAGCGTTTAGCAGGTGGCGCTTTGATGCCAATAGATGACGTTAATTCTGCAGAGCCGCAAGATGGAGGAGACGTGGTATCCACTATTGATATAAATATACAGGATGTGGCAGAAGCGAGCTTACGAAAACGACTTGAACACCATAACGCACATCATGGGACAGCCATTGTGATGGAAGTAAAAACCGGTATGGTAAAGGCCATCGTCAATTTAGGGAAAGACGAAAATAGCAGTAGATATCGTGAATTATACAACTATGCATTAGGCGAATCCATTGAACCAGGTTCTACTTTTAAACTGATGTCGTACATAGTGGCATTGGAAGACGGGTATATACAACCCAGTGACTCGGTAAATAATGGTGCTGGAGCAGTATCCTATTATGGCAAGAAGGTACACGACGATCAACGTCCCGAAACACTTGGCTGGTTAACCGTAGAACAAGCATTTGCCTATTCGTCAAATGTTAGTGTCACCAAAATCATTGATAAGTATTATAAAGGTAAAGAAAAACAATTTATCGACCGCCTTTACAGCATGAATTTAAACCAGAAACTCGGACTTGAATTAAGTGGAGAAGGCGACCCTGATATCAAATATCCCGGAAGTAAGTATTGGTCAGGATTGTCGCTGACACAGATGGCCTATGGCTATGAAGTGCGTTTGACACCCATTCAAGTATTGGCTTTTTATAATGCAGTAGCCAATGATGGAAAAATGGTCAAACCGCTCTTTGTAAAAGAATTGCGCCGGCATGGTTCGGTAGAGAAAAATTATCGCGTGGAAGTGATCAAATCATCCGTAGCCTCATCTGCTACCATTCAGAAAGTCAAAAAAATGATGGAAGCTACCGTAGAATATGGCACTGCCAGGCGCATTAAAACCAATATATACAGTATTGCCGGGAAAACCGGAACGGCACAAATTGCCAATGAAAAATATGGTTATCGCGATAAAAGGCACTATGCCTCATTTGTCGGATATTTTCCGGCCGATCATCCAAAATATTCATGCATTGTAACCATTTATGCCCCGACAACCAACGGAACAGGGGGAGGAACTGTAGCAGCACCGGTTTTCCGGGAAATTGCCGATAAAATATATGCGATAGACCCCGAAATGCAGGAAGTACTGAAACCAGCGAAACGTGGAGCAATGGCAGACATACCTTATGCTAAATCAGGGCTTTATTCCGATTTGAATTATGTATTCAGACAATTGGATATACCTGTACAGAAAGAAAAACCAAAAGAAGAGTGGGTCAATGTAAACGCCGGCGAATCACAGGTGGAACTTAAAGATAGAAATATCGCGAAAGGGTTAGTTCCTAATGTTGTCGATATGGGCTTGAAAGATGCCCTATACCTGATGGAAGAAAAAGGATTAAGGGTTTCAGTAACCGGACGGGGACGAGTAATTGCACAATCTGTCGCACCGGGAAGCAGAGCTATACCAAATAGTTTGGTTGTATTGGAAATGAGTCAATAGAATGCGCATAATAAACACATAAATATCAGAGGATTGAAACAAAGTAAATGATCAAAAGCCTTTCAAATATTATTTGGAAAATTCCTTCTCCAACGGTTATAGGGAACATTAATATACCCATATTGGCTATATGTTTTGATTCGCGTAAAGTCGTTCCGGGTAGCTTATTTGTTGCCATGAGAGGCACAACAACTGACGGACATAGTTATCTCTCTGAGGTGATCCAAAAAGGAGTTTCTGCCATTGTTTGTGAAGAAATGCCGAAATCTATACGCAATGATATTACCTATATCATTACCAGCGATTCGTCCAAGGCATTAGGATTGGTTTGCTCTGAATTCTATGATAGGCCGTCAAAAAAACTCACATTAGTAGGAGTAACCGGAACAAACGGTAAAACTACCATTGCCACATTGCTCTATCGCCTTTTCAAACAATTAGGTTATAAAGTAGGCTTGATTTCTACTGTCGCATACTATATAAACGACGAAAAAAGCGATGCTTCACACACAACGCCCGATCCCCTACAATTAAATGCGTTGATGTATCAAATGGTACAGCAAGGTTGCACACATTGTTTCATGGAAGTAAGTTCCCATTCTATTGCGCAACAACGCATTGCCGGATTGTATTTTGCCGGAGGCATATTTACCAATTTGACGCATGATCACTTGGATTTTCACAAAACTTTTGCCGAATATCTGAAAGCCAAGAAAACATTTTTCGACCAGCTTCCCGAAACCGCTTTTGCTTTGGTCAACAAGGATGACCGCAATGGTATGGTGATGGTACAAAATACCAAAGCGCAAGTCAAAACATATGCTTTGAAAAGTATGGCTGATTTCCGGTGCCGCATCATAGAAAATCATTTTGAAGGAATGCAGCTTCAAGTAGACAATCAAGATGTCTGGACACGGTTTATCGGTGCATTTAACGCATACAATTTGTTGGCAGTATATGCAACAGCATTGCTTTTAGAGCAAGATCAACAAAATGTACTCACATTGATGAGTGCATTAAGCCCGGTAGAAGGCCGGTTTGAGAATATCCGTTCAAAAGATGGAATAACGGCAGTGGTAGATTATGCACACACACCTGATGCGCTTGAAAACGTGTTAAAGGCAATACATGGACTTTTAACAATATCTTCGGCGCAAATCATCACGGTTGTCGGTTGTGGCGGAGATCGGGATAAGACAAAGCGTCCTGAAATGGCCAAAATAGCGGCTGACAGTAGTTCGAGATTGATACTCACATCGGATAATCCGCGTAGCGAAGAACCGGAAGATATCATCAATGATATGCTTGCCGGGTTAAATAAAGAAGAACGCCGCAAAACAATTGCTATTACCGATCGCCGTGAAGCCATTCGTACAGCTTGCATGATGGCAAGTTCCGGCGATGTGGTATTGGTAGCAGGCAAAGGGCATGAAACGTACCAAATCGTCAAAGGCGTCAAATCACACTTTGATGACCGGGAACTAGTGAAAGAAATATTTCAATTCAAAATCGAAAATTAAATTATCCATTCTTATAAAGCCGATCACACACAATGCTTTATTATTTATTCACATATCTGCACAAACAGTTTGACTTGCCGGGAGCGGGCATGTTCAATTATATTTCGTTTCGTTCGGCAATGGCAATCATCACATCATTATTGATTGCATTGTTTTTCGGTAAACGTATTATCCATTTTTTGCGAAAAAAACAGGTAGGTGAATCGGTGCGTGATCTTGGCTTGGAAGGGCAGATGAGCAAACAAGGTACGCCCACGATGGGCGGAGTTATCATTCTGCTATCCTTACTAATTCCTGTATTGTTATTTGGCGATCTGCGTAACGTATACATCATTCTGATGATTATTACTGCCATATGGCTTGGGTTTATTGGTTTTTTGGATGATTATATCAAGGTTTTCAAAAAAGATAAAAAAGGCTTACATGGAAAATTTAAAATACTGGGACAGATTAGCTTGGGATTGATCGTCGGGTTAACGTTCTATTTCTCGGATGACATCGTAGTACGCGAGCGAGTCCCTGTAGCACAAGAAGCCGTTATCCAGGCAGAAGGAGATCCTCTGCCTGCAAAGGCTTATGTGGTGAAAGATATGAAAAGTACGACCACCACTATCCCATTCGTGAAAGAAAATGAATTTGATTATGCTTGGTTGATCGGATGGATGGGTGAAAAAGCTAAAGATTGGGTGTGGGTGGTGATGGTATTGGTTATTATTTTCATCGTGACGGCAGTATCCAATGGAGCCAATATTACCGATGGTTTAGATGGATTGGCGGCAGGAACTTCGTCAATTATAGGGGTCACATTAGGTATATTGGCTTATCTATCAGGAAATATGATTTATGCCGACTATCTGAATATCATGTATATCCCATATACAGGAGAGTTAGTAATTTTCATCAGTGCATTTATCGGAGCTACAGTT
>JAVBPN010000375.1:0-32704 GCA_031549585.1 Bacteroidales bacterium | reverse complement strand
AAAGGACACCTCAAGGCTCGAGTACACAAGCAAATCCATCATCTTCGGGACAGATTTCGACCCCTTCTATGAGGATGCAAATAGATCTGGATCGGATGCAGACTGTAGATTCGGCATCCCGAAAACAAGGACAATTGATTGCCGATTCACTGCAAAGAACGAAGTTTCTTCGCGCTGCAAGGCCAATCAAGCCGGCGATTGAATTAGATTCCATCATGCATCCATATTTGGAATTGGGATGCGTTAAACCTGTTATTTTTCCGAAAACATTACCTATAACAGCCCTTGAGCATTATTTCCAATCCGGCACTTCCGATAGTTTAGTTGTAAATAAGCAGATAGTCACCCATACGGAAAAATTATTTACCGGTTATTCAGGCATTTCAAGAGAATCTGGTTACCCGTCCGTTATCACAGTACTTTTGATACTATCTCTTTTATTTTTCACTTGGATCAAATTTCATTTCGGAAAAAATATCGGACAATCCTTTCTGTCATACTTCAACTACCAGCAGGCATGCAGGATGTTTGCAGAAAGACGTGATGCAACCCGGCAGGCATCGTTTTGCTCCAATATTCTATTCAGTTACAATGTCGGTATCCTGATAGCATTGACGTTTTCTGTGTTGGGGTTTCCGCAATTATGGGGCAGCTACGTATTATCCATACTTTTCTTTTCGGCTGTAACCGGACTTTTATATGTTTTTAAAGCAAGTATATACAATCTGCTTGGATATATATTTGTTGCTCAGGATTTATCGCAGGAGTATGTGCACAACATGTTTCTATTTAATCGCAATCTCGGTATATTCCTGCTCCCGATCATCATAGCTATTCCGTTTACATTGCATGAAACCTCTATTTATCTGGTTTATGCTGCAATGATTTTGATTTGTTTATCCTATTTATTGAAAACATTTAGAATATTTCAAATTATTCATGCCCGAAATATTCCTGCATTCTATTTCATTTTGTATCTTTGTACGCTTGAAATTTTACCTGTTTTGGTGTTATATAAAATATGTAAAATTTTGATTTCTAGTTTATTTGTGTAGTATTATTTATAATCGCACATTAAAAATATAAAACTTTGAAGGGTAAGAGAATCTTAGTATCACAGCCGCCCCCCGGTGAAACGGAAAAATCGCCTTATACCGAATTGGCTGAGAAATACCACCTAAAAGTAGATTTTAGGCCATTTATTAGGATAGAAGGGGTCACTGCAAAAGAATTTAGACAATACCGAGTAGATATACTAGCGCACGGCGCTGTCTTTTTTACAAGTAAAACTGCCGTAGATCATTATTTCCGCATATGCGAAGAAATGCGTATTACAGTACCCGATACCATGAAATATTTTTGTACATCGGAATCAATCGCTTTCTACCTGCAAAAATATATCGTATATCGGAAAAGAAAAATATTCTATGCGGCTCAGGTCAACGATTTGCTGGATATGATGCAGAAGCATAAAGAAGAGAAAATCTTCCTGCCGCTCTCCGACCCGCATAAGCCGGAAATACCAAAACTTCTTGATAAAAGGAAATACAAGTACACCAAAGTAATCCTTTACCGCACTATATATAGTGACTTGTCGGACGTGAAGATCAACGATTATGATATGTTGGTATTTTACAGTCCGGCTGAAATAAAATCGTTGAAGGAAAACTTTTCTGATTTTGAACAAGGAGATGTTCTCATTGCCGGTTTTGGGCCATCAACAGCTAAAGCGGTTAAAGATGCTGGGTTAAGGCTTGATGTTCAAGCCCCAAAACCTCAAATTCCGTCTATGACTATGGCCATAGAGCAATACTTAAAAAACGGGAAAACCTAAAGACTGACTTTTTTCATCATATGTTAGCTGCCCACACTTTACCGAAAGAAGAAAGGTTACACGGAAAGCGGGCTATGGATGGTTTATTTGCAGATGCCCACAACACCTTTTTTTGCCAACCATATCAAATATTCTGGCAACAGGTTGTAGCATTGGATACTTGTCCGGTACAATTTGCCATATCGGTACCCAAACGTCGGATGAAGCTCGCCGTAAAAAGGAACTTAATCAAACGCCGTACCCGTGAAGCATACAGGCTCAACAAACATATATTAACAATCACTGTCCCAAAAGACAAACAAATTCGTTTTATGTTGGTTTATCTGACTGGAGAAATCCATTCTTTCGCAACGATTGATAATGCCATGAAAACCATTTTGCAAAAAATAGCCAAAGAAAATGCAAAATCCAATTAAACGTTTTTTGATCCTGATCGTCCGGTTTTACCAATACAGCATTTCGCCGTATACACCAGCGTCATGCCGTTATACGCCGACTTGCTCACAATATGCTATCGAGGCTTTGCAAAGACACGGAGTTATCAAAGGAGGATGGCTTGCCCTGAAACGGATTCTCAGATGTCATCCATGGGGTGGACATGGCTACGATCCGGTGCCTGAGTAATTCAAAATTTAAGGTTTAAAATTTCAAATTTTATAGAATGCTTTTTATCTGTTTGTTTTCAACAGTTAAAATAAAAAGGGCAACCATTTTAAATGATTGCCCTTGATAATTATCTTGAATAATATCTACTATTTTACTTCTTCAAAGTCACCTGGTTTCCAACCACCATTAAAAGCAGCTTCCTGAGGGCCATAAATACGGACGTAAACAAACCAACCTTTTCCGGGAATTGTTTTTATCCATTGTTTTTCCTTTCCGGCAGGTGCTTTCGGCCCGAAATATAAATCAACAGTCGGGGCATTAGCCATATCCTTTAATTCGAACAACGAACGAAGGGCTGCATAACCTTGATCTGTATTGACTTGACTACGGGTTTCGGCATCGTAAACAGTTACCGACCAGAATAACCCTGCTGGCACAGGCTGAGGAATGGTAAGTTTATAGGTTTTTGCACCATCGACATAATTACCATTATTATCACGCAACCCTAACCAATAAAGAGAACCTTGTCCTGCTTGGCGGCGGAACATCGCGGGCGATGCGCCAATAGCTTGATAGAACCATACTTCACGGGCATCAAGGTCGACATATGAAGATGCATCAAAATCCCCATTTTCTGGTCGCAATCCTACCCACTCCCATTGACGGTCAGACCAAACTACTCTATCGGAGCGGCGGTCAGCAAAAGATTGCACGCGCATTTGGGCATTGGCTATATTTGCGGCTTTTTCCAGAATACTTTTCATACGGGCATCGGGATTAAAAGGTTTACCTTTTACGATACCCAATACAGACAGTTCACCATAATAAGTACGATACCCCTCATAAGCCGGTTCGCGATCGATCACTTTATGAAGCACCTCCCAAAATTTGATGTTGGTTTCCCATTCAAGCGGAGTCGTATTTTGTGGTTTTCCTGTCAAATCAAGCCATTGCAATGGAGTTGCTTTGGTTTTAGAATCAAACGGATATACTTTAACAGTTGTAATGCGTTCTAACGCAGCCGGCACATCACCACCCACAGGTAACGAACGAACACCTACTGTGAGGTTATTTGATGATGATTTCCACACATGATAACCCGAAGAAGGAACGTTTCCTTTATAACCGGGAGGTAAGATAAGATGTTTCCCTCCTTTACCTGCATCTGGGCCGGGGATGCCCATATCGGCCACCCAACGTTGGTTCACATCCATAGCTACCACAATCAACGGGCCGGCAGGAAGTTCAACTACTAAAGGGCCACCAGACAAGTCTAATAATACCGGGCCATAAGGCGTATCAGAATTGAGTGTAAAACCTATCTGTAACGGCTTAGTATCTAATGTGCCAAATACAATGTTGGGCTTAATGTTAATAGCCAAATTACCTTCTAAAATAGCTTCACCTGAAACGGTTGGATAGAAAAATTTATAGGCTTGTATAGCACGGGTTAGATCGGCATCGTCATACGCTTTTTGAATGGTGGCTGCGGTAGGATAACCACCCACAAATTCGTAGCCTGAACCGATTTCACCTTTAGAGTCTGATACGGCCTTTTTATCGGAAGTCCCACTACAAGCTGCGGCCAATAAAAGAATTGCGACATAAATTATCTTTTTCATTGCTTTTTGCGTTATTAAAAAAATTACGTGATTGTCAAAAGTTACAACAACCCATGTTTTAAATTGTTTTGATTCACAAAACATTCATACGCCAAGCATTCACGTTATGCATTTACAAATACACGCCCCAACATAACGGTGATAAAATAATTTATCAATGTCACCAAAAAACGCATAACAATTTTTTATACTTTTGATCCCCCTAAAAAATAATGGGCAAAACAAAAAGGTATTATTTTCACATTTAATCATTGATTTCGAATGGCTAATTTGGTAAAAAAAGTAGCAGCAGTTCATGACCTTTCCGGTTGTGGACGCGTATCGCTTACAGTTGCGATACCTATTCTTTCGGCAATGGGCATCCAAGTATGTCCGCTACCGACAGCTGTATTATCGTCACATACCCAATATCCGGGTTTTACATTTCAAGACTTAACAGAGCATATGGAGAAGTCTGTGGCTCATTGGAAAGAGCTACACCTTGAGTTTGATGCCATTTATAGCGGATATTTGGGATCTCCGAAACAAGCCTCCATCGTTGCCCAACTAATCGACGATTTTGCTGCCGATGGACAATTGGTAGTTATTGATCCGGTACTGGGAGACAATGGCCGCCTTTATGCTTCGCTCAATAATGAAATGATTGTACAAATGCGGAAATTAATCAAGAAAGCTAAAATCATTACACCAAACGTCACGGAAATGTTTATGATGCTCGATAAGCCTTATAAAGAACTTGTTCCGATTGATGAGTTGAAACAACATCTGGTTAAGTTAGCCGAACAAGGGCCCGAAGTAGTGATTGTCACCAGTGTTCCGGAAGACAAATCTGCCAAAACCACCTCTGTAGTTGCCTACAATCGTAAAACCGACCGTTTTTGGAAAGTTTCTTGTGCCTACTTCCCGGCACATTACCCGGGAACAGGGGATACGTTTACCAGCGTTATTACAGGAGCATTATTGCAAGGAGATAGTTTGCCTATTGCATTAGACAGAGCTGTAAATTTCATTCTGATGGGTATTCGCGCCACTTTTGGTTATGAATATGATAACCGTGAAGGAATATTACTCGAACGAATATTGCCGACCTTACAAGCTCCGGTGCAAGTCAGCAGTTATGAGTTAATATAATTTTGGTATAAGCCATCGATTATATAAGATAGTTGACATAGTGTCTTTTTCGAATAAAATAAGACCTAACAGGAAAATAATACCTGTTAGGTCTTTTATTATTGAGTTTTATCTCGAAGAAACTACAGAAGCTATATAAAATCAGTTTGTGTGCATCAATGCAGCAAACTATAAATCCACATTTGTCCTTGCTGTGTTGTAGCAATTCGGAATTTCACCCAAATAGTGTTTGCTGCGTTGTAGCAAATAAGAATTTCATGAAAATGGCACTTGCTACGTTGCTGCAAATGAGAAATTGGGAAAAATAGGGTTTGCTACGTTACAGCAAAGAGCATATTTTCTAAAATTAGGTTTGCTACGTTGTAGCAAGGAGCATTTTGCCCAAAATCAAGTTTGCTACGTTGCAGCAAAACTATTTTTGAAGCATCCCGTAACTGCTATTTGATTGTTTGACCATATTTCAATCTTTTTAATAGTTGCTGTAATGAAGTACTTGTCATTATTTTATAATTCCACTGAACTATAATACAAGCTTATACCGATTTTCTTCACTGAAAAGCATTAACTTATAAATACATATCAAGAATCACAAATATGGCAAAAACAACGCTTGCAATCCCATTCGATGTAGCAAACGCAGCATTCACACGGCTTAAGTCATTCGGTTTGACAATAAGATGTTGATAGAGCAACAAGAAAAGAAAAATGCCAGCACCAATATTATAATAAAGGCCAAAATTCCATCCAAAACTAACCGAAAGAACAATAATGCCACATATGAAATGCGCCAATGAGGAAATATGGAGGGCTTTTTTTATCCCAACCATTGCCGGAATAGAATATAGCTTTTCCTGTACATCGAATTGCTCGTCTTGAAGCGCATAAATAATATCGAACCCGCCTGTCCAAAGCAATACAATACATGAAAACATAACAGACAGCCATGCAAAATGTCCGGTAACAGACAAGTAAGCCCCTATCGGAGCTAATGACAACCCCAACCCTAAGATAAAATGGCATAAAGCCGTATATTTTTTCGTGAGGCTATATCCCAACACCACTAAAAGGGCAATGGGAGATAGGTAAAAAACCAAACGGTTGATGAACCAACAAGTCACCATAAAGGCAATAGCATTGACAATTACAAAAGCAAGTGCGGCTTTAGGCTGGATGATTCCTGCAGGTATTTCGCGCTTATCAGTTCGTGGGTTACGTGCATCAATATATCTATCGGCATATCTATTAAATCCCATCGCTGCATTCCTAGCAAAGACCATACATAGCAAGACCAGCAACAATATTCTCCACTCAAAACCAACCCCAGCATATTTCACGCCCAAGAAATAGCCAATCATGGCAAAAGGCATCGCAAAAACCGTATGGCTGAATTTTACCAGTGAAAAATAACGGGCAACAGCATGTTGTGACATGAAAATTTCAAGTTTAAGATTTAAAATTTAAGGCGTTTGGCATATGATATGATGGTTATCAATCTTATTTCGGCTTATACTCCTATCCATTCCTCACGGCGATATACTTGTTATTTCGTCAGAGTGAGCGCTATTCCGCACCTAATCCAACGTCCCGGCAAAACAATATTTCCGATATCATAATGCTGCACATTACCAAGATTTGATGCCTCTGCAAATATATTCAAACGTTTTGTTTTACGGTATATTCTGAGGTCAATTTGCCAAAACGGATCATACGGAACTTCTGTTTCAATCCCGGTTTCCGCATCATACGACAAATATGTCCCATTTCTGTCCTGCCATCTGACCTGCCATTGCGCACATACTTTCTCTACAATACGATGGGTAAGGGTGATATTTAACCGATGTTTCAAATAATCCAAAGCATAATATGAAGCATATTCTCCAGCATGCTTGCCAATGGACATGAACGAATAAGAAAATCCGGCAGAACAAAGGGGGAAATTAGCCCCCATAGATTGAGAAATATTCCATTCGTTTGTTATAGAAATTCCGTTTGTATGTAATTTCGTCAAATTTTGCGTATGCCACGCCTGAGCAGAATCCAACCATATCCAATCAATGGCATCTTGCGTATTCCGGTAAAAATAACTTAACCCGGCTTTCCATCCTTTGGCAGATGTCTTAACACCCAATTCATATTCCGTGCAATATTCAGGTTGTAAATCCCTATTGCCAATATTCATTGGCCCTTGATAATACAGATCCGTGAAAGTAGGCAATCGCATAGCCCGGTTTGCCGAAGCATAAATCTTAAATATTCCTGCCCGGTAGCTCACATCAACACCCGGATAAACGCCCACATCATTTCCTGTATAAGAATTGTAATTCAACAAAACCCCAGCAGATGCACTCCACCTGCCAAAATAAACATTTTGCTCGACAAAAAAACTGAGATTATTGCGGAGGTCTGTCTTGGTATACCAAGCATCATCCTGGCGGGGAACTTTACGGGGAGAACTCATCTCCTCCCCTAAGTTACTGCTGTAAATCCGTTCGCTACGCAACAATACTCCTGCTGTAGTCTTGCCTGCCCAACTCATCAATGAGGCATTTAATTCTGCACCATATACATCAGTACGATGAAAGTTTTGATAAATTTCAGGATTATCACGAATCAGCACATAATGATCATCATTGCGCCGCCAATATAAAGAAGGAGAAATTTTGACACGGCCTTGGCTTTCTCCTTTGAGAGAAGCAAAAAACGTATTCAGCTCTTCATATTGGTTCGGATATTTAGCCCCATAAAAACCATTGGCGCCAAGAGCTTTTTCAGTATAGCCTAATTGCAAATCCAACGGAAAATAACGATTATTCCATTTATTTTGCGAAAAAACATTCAAATTGTCGAAATCCGTATTAGGTATATATCCATCCGAAGCCATTTTCGACACAGCCGCATGGTGGCTGGTATATTTTGTTACTAAGGTCGCTGATGTTGACGCTTTGTAGAACCCGTATTCTCCTCCGGTGAGCGAAACATTTAAGCTATTTGTGGGCTTTGTTCCTGTGATGAAATTGATCGCTCCTCCCAATGCATTGGCTCCAAAAATTCTTGAGGCTGGTCCTTCAAGTATCTCTATGCGGTCTACCGATTCAATATCAAGGGGAATATTCATAGTGTAGTGCCCGGTCTGTGGGTCGCTGATATTTATACCATTAAGGAGTACAATGGTTTGGTCAAAAGAGGAACCGCGAATTGAAATATCAGCTTGTGCGCCATTGGGGCCTCTCTGTCTTAAATCAACACTGGGCGCATACTGTAGGATATCTGTAAGGCTTTGTACCGGCGCCTGCTCAATGGTCGCACGGCTTATTTGGTTAATTGTACGCCCCGTTGGAGAAAAAATATCAGGGGCACGGTCGGCCGTAATTTCCACTTCATCCAAATCAACAGTTAAAGGGTTCATGGCTGCCGTATCAGTTTGCGCATGGCATTGCTCAGGGATATTTAACATGGAATAAGTAACACAAAGCACACCAATTTTGACACATTTGTGTAGGCTATTGAATATTGCATATGACTTATTATTCCATTGCCTGAAACAGGGAACGGACGTTGGTTTATCTGCCATCCGTCGTGAAATATAATTACTACCCATTAAAAAGATCTTAAGAATTAAAAAAATTGTAAAACAAACACATTTGGCAACTTGAATGCCCAATGATTATTGAAGAGCATCAAAGTTCAGCCAATTTAAAGACATATCCAAAGCAATCGACAGCTTTTTTAATATTATTTTCTTGGTGATTCTCTAATAAGAAGATATTGTTGCCATTAAAAAGAAAGAATATTTTTGAAAGTAATTTATAATTTTTCCAAAATTCAGGTATTTAGTAAGTAAATTAGATATTCGTGTCTTGATATTTGCGAAATAAAATTGTATTTTTGAAACTTTCATTTCTAACCATAAAACAATTATCAATGAATACAAGCAGACGTGATTTCATCAAAACAACCGCTGTTGCAGCAGGCATGATGGGAGTTGGAACAATGGCTAACGCTGTAGCTGCTCCCGCTAAAGAAAACGGCAAAAGCGTTTCGCTCAATATTTCTTTTCAAGAAAGCACTGCTCCTGGCAAAAGCCTGAATGAGAAATTTGATTATATGGAAAAACTAGGTATTGTCGGTTTTGAACCCGGAGGAAAGGGATTAGCCGGACGTGTCAACGAAATACAACAAGCCTTACGCGGCCGTAAAATAAAAGTAAGCGCTATTTGTGCCGGCTTTTCGGGTTGGTTAATCGCCGAAGATGAAACCAAGCGTAAAGAATGCATGGAATCATCTAAAGAAATCATGGCTGCCGGTGGAGAACTTGGTTCGGTGGGAATGATTCTTGTGCCGGGATTCAATGGCCAACAACCTTCATTGCCAATGCCTAAAGCACGTGAAGTGTTGATCGAACAAATGAAAGAATTAGGCGATTTCGCATTAAAGCATAAAACCACCTTGATTCTCGAACCGCTTAATCGAAGAGAAGCGTGGTTTTTACGTTTGGTTGCCGATGCTGCTGCCATTGTCCGCGATACCGAAAATGCCGGCGTTACCTGTTTGGGTGATTTTTGGCATATGACTTGGGAGGAAACCAGCGATTACGGTGCTTTTATATCAGGAGGCAAATATTTGAGCCATGTACATATGGCAAGCCGCAAACGGAGACTTATGCCGGGAGAAGACGGTGCTGCTGATAATTATGTTGACGGATTTCGTGCTTTAAAAGAATTGAATTATCAAAACTATGTCGGCTTTGAGTGCGGTACAGAAGGTAATCGAGAAGAAACCGTACCGAATGCCGTTAAATTATTAAGGACTCAATGGGCTAAGGCATAAAGGAGATATTGTATCAAGTCGTTTGAGCGATGACCATCCTAATAAAAAGGTTGGTTGAATATGTAATTTTGTATTAATCGCCTTACATGACAACAAGCATAAAACAAATCATCAATTAATAACCCAAAAATCAACCAATTATAAATATTATGAATAAAAATTCATTGAACAGAAGAGATTTTCTATCAAGCGCAGCTTTGGTAGGAACTGTTGGAACTATTAGCGCCGGCGCACTACTCACATCATGTGGTGGTGGCGGTAGTGAGAATAAATTAGTCCCTTTACGTCCCGAATCGGAATTGTATATTCCAAATCTGCCTGACAAAGCTACTGATGGCGCCGAGTTAAAAGTAGGTTTAGTAGGCTGTGGCGGACAAGGCACAGGTGACTTGGTCAGCTTAACGCAAGCTGCTAACGGCATTAAAGTAGTCGCATTGGGAGATATGTTCAAAGATCGTATTGACCGTTGCCGCCAACAATTGAAAGAAAAAGCAAACATGGAAGTTCCCGACGAAATGTGTTTTACCGGTTTTGATGCATATCAAAAAGTAATCAATGCCGGTGTAGACATGGTGATGTTGGTTACTCCTCCGGTATTCCGTCCAGTACATTTTAAGGCTGCCGTTGACGCTGGGAAACATGTATTTATGGAAAAACCTATTTGTGTTGACCCTGTGGGCGCACGTTCTATTTTGGTTACAGCCAAGCAAGCTATTTCGCAAGGATTATGCGTCATTACCGGAACACAACGCCATCATCAACGTTGCTATGTAGAAGGATACAAGCAAATACAAAGCGGTTTGATCGGAAAAATCGAATCAGGAGCTGTATATTGGAATCAATCCAAATTGTGGCATCGCTCAAAAGATAAAACGTGGACAGATATGGAATGGATGATTCGCGACTGGGTTAACTGGTGCTGGTTGTCAGGTGATCATATTGTAGAGCAACACGTACACAATATTGACGTTTTCAATTGGTTCTTTGGCAAAAATCCGGTTAAAGCTGTTGCATTTGGAGCACGCCAACGCCGCCTTACCGGTGACCAATACGATATGTTCAGCGTTGATTACATTTATGAAGGAGATGTTCACCTACATAGCATGTGCCGCCAAATCGACGGATGCGCCAATAATGTATCGGAATTCATACAAGGATCTAAAGGTACTTGGACCAGCTATGATAATAAACACGAAATCAAGGATCTGAACGGTAATGTATTATGGAAATTTGATTTTGAAAAAGAAAAAGCCGAATACAAACAAACCAATCCTTATGTATTGGAATTAGTAAATTGGGTGAACCTAATCCGTGCAAAGAAACCGATCTGCCAAGCGGAAGAAACTGCAAATTCAACACTTACCGCAGTGATGGGCCGTATTTCGGCATACACCGGAGGCGAAGTAACTTGGGATCAAGTAATGGCTATGGATATGAACTTGTTGCCTGACAAATTGGAATTGGCTAATCAAGACATGTCAAAATATGTGATACCTGTTCCGGGAACAGCTCCCAAAGAAGCTTAAGCTATCAATAAGTAAGCAAATAGGGTATCTCAATGTGAGATACCCTATTTTTTTGCCAGACTTTCGACCAAATTAAAGCACTTTTTCTATTTTTTCTTCAATTTCCGATATAGGAGTTTTCCTGATTTCCGACACACCAATTTCTTTAAGTAATATCAAGGACACAGAATCTTTTTCTCGTTTTTTATCTTTCAACAAAGCATGTAAAATTTCCTCGCGAGTAGCAGTTGTGGTCGTAGGTAATCCAAATGCCATCAAAAGCCGTTCAAGCCTGCATAGCTGATCTTCCGGAAAACCACATGCATACACAGACCAACGTGCAGCTATTACCATACCAACACTAACGGCAAATCCATGGCTAACTCCTGTTTGTACCTCGATTGCATGTCCAAAGGTATGCCCAAAATTAAGTATCTTCCGTTCCCCTTGTTCATGTTCGTCATTTTCTACTATTTCTGCCTTGATCTTGATCGATTCGATAACCAGATGTTGAAGCACTTCACGATCACCGGCAAGTGCTTTTTCCACGTTTTGTTCCAAATATTCAAATAGGTGGACATTTCGAATGGCCGCAGATTTAATAATTTCAGCAAACCCGGAAATAAATTCGGTTGAAGGAAGCGTTCGTATCATATCCGTATCACACAATACAAAACGGGGTTGATTAAAGGTCCCGACCATATTTTTAAATCCGCCGAAATTGATTCCATTTTTACCTCCCACGCTGGCATCCACTTGAGCAAGCAATGTAGTTGAAACAAAACCAAATGGAATACCCCGCATAAACGTCGAAACTGCAAAACCCGCAACATCACAAACAATTCCTCCGCCAACAGCAACTATAAAGCTATGCCGATCGGCATTAAGACGCAATAAATGATCATAAATAGACACAATGGTGTCTATATTTTTATTTTGCTCACCTGTACCTATTTCAATCACCGGATATTGCTTCAAAAAATCGCCATAATACGCCATAATGTTGGCATCGGTAATGACAATAACCTGCTTTCCCTCCGGTAAATAGGCTGAAAGATTTTGGTATGACTCACCCACCAGAATCATAGATTCTGATTTATCTGTATATATAATTTGTTGATATATCATCTGTTATAAACAAAGAATAATTTCTTTTGGTATGTCAATCCATATTCGACACCTATTATCAATTGTCAGTTGGCAATTTAAATAAAACTGTAAAAGCACTTCCCTCATGCTCTTTGGTCTGAATTTTCAACTGAGCATCATGCGCTTTTACAATTTGCCGGCAAAGGCTCAAACCAATACCATTTCCATGTTTCTTGGTACTGAAAAAAGGAATAAATATCTTTTCCAATAATTCCGGAGGAATACCTCTCCCATTGTCGGCAACAGTCAAAAAGACCTCGTTTTCTTGCGAATTGTGTCCCGCAGACATGATGACATGTGGATTTTTCGTTTCCTTGACCGCATCGCATGCATTGGTGATAAAGTTAACGACCACCTGCTCCATTAATTCCCGGTCGATCATCAATGGTGGAATACTTTCCTGAATAATTGTTTCCAGTATAATTCCTTTCTTCCGCAGCGACGGCTGCATCAACTTATATATGGTGACCGACATTTCTCCGACATCAGTATTTACCGGATTGATTATAATCGTTTTGCTCAATGTCCGGTAGGTTTCAGCGAAACGTAAAAGCCCTTCACTCCGGCGTTTGATAGCTTCCATCCCCGCCACAACATCTTGAAAGTCATCCGGCGACAATTCCTGAGAATGCTCTTTCAATTGTTCCATCTGGGTTTTCAAGGTACTTGCAAGGGATGATACCGGAGCGATTGAGTTCATGATTTCGTGAGTCATTACCCGTAACAAGCCTTTCCATGCACTCAATTCTATTTCTTCCAACGTTGCATTGATATTGTGAAAAGCAAGCAACCGGTAAGTTTTCCCTGCTGTACTAAAAAGGCTCACATTTACCAATGTCTTGATGACCTGCTGACCGATATGAAGTGAAATTAATTTGCTGTCGCTTACCGGCAAAGTGTTCAATTGCTCATACAAAGGTTGATTACGCTTTTCCAACCATCCGATATTTTTAAGCCTTGGTATGCTCAACATGTTTATTAATGCATCGTTCACGCACAAAATATCATTCGTATCCACATCGTAAGCCAATATTCCCGTATCGACCAATTCCAAAATCCGTTTCAAATACTGTTGCTGCGATTCCTTCTCTTGATTCACCAATACAAAAGCATCATTAAGCTCATTGAATTGCGTCCTGAAATCTGGCAACCGGAATTTTCGTTTGACATACCTACGGGAAAAATCTTTGTAACGGACGGCTTCTGTGAAATCTTGCACATCCTGAAACAACCCGAAAAAGTATTGTAGGGTATAGAAAAATAATATGATTGCAGCAATTGAACAAACCAATGCATAATTACTCCGGCCAATTGCTAATTGCCACGCAGCAGCACTTCCTAACGCCACTGTCAGAAATAATATAAAAAATATGCCGAATCTGTATCTTGACATCTGGAATGAATATATCAGATATCGTATTTATCCAACCGGCGATATAAAGCTGCCCGCGTCAATCCAAGCTCTTTAGCTGCCCGCGAAATGTTTCCATTGTAGCGTTCCACCACACGAATGATGGTATTCTTTTCCATATCTTCCAAATTGTCTATTTGTGTCTGTGGCGTATCTGTTTGGTATTGTTCAATAGGCGAAAACACAAGATCGTCTACACTCAGCGTACTTCCATCAGACATAATCACTGCCCGTTCGATGATGTATTGCAATTCGCGTACATTTCCGGGATAAGAATAGTGCATGAGTTTATCCTGTGCAGCTTTGGCAAAGGTCATGCCCGGCTTCACATATTTTTCACCATATATTCTTAAGAAATGATTTGCCAGTAACATAATGTCCTCTCCCCGCTCCCGTAATGGCGGAACATTCATTTCAACCGTATTGATCCGATATATCAAATCCTTACGAAAAAATTGTTCATTGGCCAACTTAGCAAAAGGTACATTGGTTGCTGTAATCAATCTTATATCGACCGGAATAGGAACGTTGCTTCCCAACCGCGTAATCTTCCGGTTTTGCAATACAGTCAATAATTTCGCTTGTTGCTGTAATGATATATTGCCGATTTCATCTAAAAACAAAGTCCCACCGCTGGCTGCTTCGATAAGTCCCACCCGATCTTCACGGGCATCGGTAAATGCTCCTTTTTTGTGTCCAAATAATTCGCTTTCAAAAAGCGTATCAGTAAGCGCGCCCACATCTACTTTGACAAAGGGTTGTTTGCTTCTAAGCGAAGCCTGATGAATAGCCTGCGCAATCATATCTTTTCCGGTTCCGTTTTCTCCAAGTATCAATACATTGGCATCAGTTGGTGCAATTTTTTCCAACTTACGGAACATGAGCTGCAGACTTTCAGCCTCTCCAACGATGTTAATCGGATTATTGTGTTCCTTTTCTTTTTTCTTTGGATTGTCTCTCTTTTGTATGATTTCTTGGAGCGTTTCTACCAATTGATCATTTTTCCATGGTTTTACGATAAAGTCAACCGCTCCTTCCTTCAAACATCGAACAGCCAAATCGATATCGGCATATGCCGTAATCATGATAACATCAATGTTTTTCTTCCATTCTTTTATTTGTCTCAGCCAATAAACGCCCTCATTTCCTGTATTTAACGCACTGTTGAAATTCATATCGAGCATGAGAATATCAAAAGCATCATCACGCAGTAATCGGCGTAGGTTTTCAGGGTTTGATTCGGTTGTTACACTTTTCGCTTCTGGTTTTAAAAGCAATCTAGCAGCAGTAAGAACATCGATATCATCATCTACAACAAGAATATTGGCTTGACTAAGATTCATATCAATGATTGGTATTAGGATTAGAAATGCGGCCAAAAGTAATAAAAATATTATTCATTTTTGAACACGCATTTAAATGTTCGAGACCGAACATTCGTGTATCAAAAACGGACACTCCATCCCAATACTCAATTTTACAACATATTGAAATACAAAATATTAAATTAATGGCATGCACGTTGTCTATTTGTAAGTAAAGAAAATAATAATCAAAACAATTAAAATTTTAAAGCCATGAAAACTTCATCAATCAAATCAAAACAAGCCAGATATTCTTTAATGGGAAAAGGGATTTTGAAATCCAAAAGTATCATATGGAAACAATTATGTCAAGCATTGTAAATTTTAGTAAAAATAAAAAACAGAAGTGACGATGCAACTTTTTTAATTTCATACGTCCTTCATATAGAAAGAAAAAATAATCAATCATTAATCAATTAAATCTTTAAATCATGAAAACTTTTGCAGCAGCCAATTCAAAACAAACCGGATACACTTTAATGGGAAAAGGAATGTTGAAATCCAAAAGCATTGTATGGAAACATTTATGCCAAGCATTGTAAATATCCGATCAAAATAACAAATGAGTGTAACGTTTTAAAACATCACGCGTCATAATAATAGAAGAAAATCATTTTTGTTTAATCAATTAAAAAATCAAAATCATGAAAATTTTTGCATCAATCAATTCAAAACAAACCAAATATTCTTTATTGAGAAAAGGAATGTTGAAATCTAATAGTATCGTGTGGAAACAATTATGTCAAGCATTGTAAAAATAAATCAAAATCTTTGTGTTTAATAATAAATATTTTAGTCATGAAAATCTTTGCAACAGTTAATTCAAAACAAACCAGGTATTCTTTAATGGGAAAAGGAATGTTGAAATCCAAAAGTATTGTGTGGAAACAGTTATGTCAAGCATTGTAAAATAAATCGAAATCTTTCAATCAAATTATTTATCGAACCCATGTTTAAGAATAGTAAAACGATCCAATCTCTGTGGTACTCAATATTGCACCCAAGAAAATCCTTCGAGAACTCTGCGATGCCAGTATATACTGGGAGTAGCACAGAGATAAAAATTTTATCAAATCCAGTAAGATATTATGGAAACATTTATTGCAATAATTATTGAAAGGGCAAAACTACTTGGTGTATATTTGTTATTAGTAAAAAAGACTACAAACATTATTATTCAATAGGTTTCACACGCAGTAAGTTCAGAAACCTTTAAATACCGCAATAAGGCAATAAATAGTACACACGAAAATTGGACAAAACTGTCGCCTAACCAAGACTCTCAACAGGCATGATAAACAGCATTATGCTAACCACATAACAACACTGCTCCACATTTACCTTTTAATTCCATTATAAATAATATTACCCGACATGGTAGTATTCTCCACGTCACTACCCAATGTCATTTGGACTGTGCCGGAATATGTTTCCTTAAGATATAAGGTACGGCTAGTAATCACTCCCGTGTATATCACCGTAACATTCATTTTCATTGTAGCGCCGGTTTCCGGATCAGTGTCAGATATCGTTCCCGACGCAGGAGCACTGGACAAATTTCCGTCACTATCTACACTTAGTACCATATTATCCCCACCATAACTTAAAGTCAATGATTTACTTGAAGATTTGCTTACTACTATTGTCGCATGTTCTTGGATGGTTTCTACAATAGCCGGATCCGTATTAAGGGTTATCGACCCTGTAATATCGCAATCGTAAGTTCCTTCATATTGGTCACGATAATCTTCATCATCTTTGCTGCATGATAACAAAACAGTTGGCACCAAAGCCAACAAAAACAAAAACTGGTGAAACTTCATGGTATATTTAGTTTAAGTAACATTATTACAAAGTTAATATTTTTAGGTTTATTCAGTATGATTTATAAAAAAGAAAAGTTGGCTACATAACCAACTTTTGTAAATCTAATAAAACCTTAGCTGAAGATACATTTATCCATTACTTATCGAAATCTACTAATGTGATTCCATGATCCTTGGCATATTTTTCCTGCAAATCTTCCCATCGCGTAATAGCCTCCATTTCGGCATCCACCAGTTGATCGAGCTTACTGTAGTACTGTTCTTCTGCCTCCTCGAAAGTCAAATTTTCTGCCTTGCCTGCAAAATCAGATGTTAAAAGCGCTATTTGTTTGGAGATCGACAAATAATAAAGCATTGCATTATTTATGCTATTGACTCCATCAAGTGATGTTGGAACATCCTTGCCATAGTATGTAAGATATGAGTCAGCATACTCGATCATATTTTGTGCACTCGCTTTCACGCCATTGGGATTATTCTTCACTTCTTTTATACTGTCATACAAGCGGTTTACATATGACGTGCCTGTATTGTATTGACCCAAATTATCCTGTAGCTGTTTGTATGCGTCTTCGCATGACACGAAGAGAATAGCAGATAGAATTACGATTAATTTTATTTTCATAATGAATTAATTTTTCTGATGTTTTATATGCCCAGTATCTTGACAATAGCTGGTAAAAGCTGTTCTTCAAATTCCACTCTATCAGATTTCATTTTGTTTTCTTTGAAATCAGTGGATATCCTAAGATTTTTCCTGAATATATTTCCTTTTCGTGTAATACAATAGTAAAAATATCCGTTTTCTTGCTCGGTAATGATGGAATATACCTCATCAAACCGCATGGTTGCAACTGGTTGGCGAAGCGGATATTTTTTGAAAATATACTGATTCTTCACATCAAAGATCAAGGTGATTTCATCAAGGAAAAGTATCCGATACAATCCAATGAGTAATATCAATATTCCAATGACGAAGATCGTTTGCAGGTTATTATTCCATTTTCCAGAATATGCCATGCCAAGCGTCACCAAAGATACCAATACACCACCGTTAACAAACAACATGTTCCATATCCTATTCTTATAGTAGGGTTTATAAGCAATCGTATCTTTTTCAATGATTATGTCCATTGTCGTTTCCCATTACAAATTCTATTTCATCATGCAGTTTTTGAGCATTCCTAACACTAGGGCCGTATTGCCAAATTAAGTAAGGCAAAGATTTTCCGTCCTTCTCAAACACCATGTACAGCATATTATTTGTGGTGATGCCTATTTGTTTTATCTTAGTCATGCTGAAATTCTGAAAATCATCGAAAGAGTATATCGCTTCATTACGCCTGTTTTGAAATGTAACAGTACGCAAGCCCGGATCAAAAATGGTTTGCGATTTCATTCCATAGAGAATCATCAATCCGAGCCCGACAACAATTAAAGCGAACAGGATAATGCCGATATTCGACGAGTTTTTTATGATAATCAATGCACCTACTGCCAGACAACCGATCCCCAAGCAAAGGTTCATGACCGACTGCTTTTTCAGGATATATTTTCCATCCTCTTTTTTAAGATATTTGAATGATCCCATATTGAATTTCATTATTCATTTATAGTCAAGATCTTATCAATTTAAAATACTTCCATATCTTCTTCCACAGTGGATATGCCTCCAATACCGAAGTTTTCCACCAATACTTTGGTTACGTTCGGAGATAAAAATGCAGGAAGAGTAGGCCCCAAGTGAATATTCTTTACACCTAAAGAAAGCAAAGCCAACAACACAATAACTGCTTTCTGCTCATACCACGCTATATTATATACAATCGGAAGATCATTCACGTCTTTTAACCCAAAAGCATCCTTAAGTGCCAATGCGATCATCACCAATGAATAACTGTCGTTGCATTGTCCGGCATCCAACACTCGGGGAATACCACCGATATCGCCCAGAGGGAGCTTATTGTAACGATACTTGGCGCAACCCGCCGTCAGTATGACGTGATCTTTGGGCAAAGCCAAAGCAAAATCCGTATAGTATCCACGCGATTTCATCCGGCCATCACAGCCTGCCATAACAACAAACTTCTTGATCGCACCTGATTTTACAGCATCTACCACCTTATCAGCCAAGGCCAACACTTGTTTGTGAGCAAACCCGCCAACGATTTCCCCCTTTTCAATTTCTCTCGGTGGTTGGCATTTTTTTGCATGCTCAATCAAAGCCGAAAAATCTTTGGGTTTTCCATCTTTACGGTTAGCAATATGCTTTGCTCCAGGAAGCCCTGCCGAACCGGTCGTATAAATCCGGTCAGCATAGCCAGACGATTTCAACGGAGGCACTATACAATTGGTCGTGAATAGAATTACTCCATTGAAACTCTCAAATTCTTCGCGTTGTTTCCACCATGCATTTCCATAATTACCAATAAAGTGTGGATATTTCTTAAATGCCGGGTAATAATTGGCTGGTAACATTTCACTGTGCGTGTAAACATCTACGCCTGTTCCGGCAGTTTGCTCCAACAGCTCTTCCATATCTTTCAGGTCATGGCCACTGATCAAAATTCCCGGATTTGTACCAACGCCAATATTCACTTTGGTGATTTCGGGATTGCCAAATGAAGAGGTATTGGCTTTATCCAACAAAGCCATGGCTTTGACACCGCATTCTCCAACACCTATGGTTAACGAAATAAGTTCCTCTACAGTAATATTTTTACGGCTGACTTCCGCCAATGCATATTCGATCGTTTCATAAATATCCGCATCTTCATACCCCAAATTCAAGGCATGTTCTGTATAAGCAGCCATTCCTTTTATCCCGTAAATGACCAATTGCTTCAAAGAACGGATATCCTCATCAGATTCAGCCAATACACCAACTTGGGCAGCTTTCTTTTCATATTCTGAAGGATGAACAAAAAAATGCACCTCGTCTTGTTCAGGCAGTACAATACCATTTTTCTTTGCCTTTTCTGCTAATTCTTTTTTAACAACAAGTGCTTTTTCAATACGTGTCTTGATAGCGTCATCATCAAAATTAGCATTGGTAATGGTACAGAAAAGGGCATCCAGTAATTGCCGGCTTACATCAGCATCAGCTTTTCCTGTCTTACGTAAAGTGTTATTTACAATTGCCTCTCCACGTATCGTATACAATAATAAATCCATGAGTGCTGAAGTTTGCGGTTCTTTACCACAAACACCTTTAATGGTGCAACCCTTACCTTGGGCAGTTTCTTGACATTGGTAACAAAACATTTCCATTTTAATTTATTTTTTGGTTCAAAAATTTCTAATGCAACTATTCAGATGTTTTCATCATTTCATAAAATGACTACCTTTTATCATATGACATCCTGATATGGTTTTGCTGCAAAAGTAGATTTGCACCGCATCCTAATTTGTATCAAATGTTACATTTTGAAAATTATTTGTAATTTTGTATAAATACCAAAGCTTATCCCATGAATTATGCCGTAATTTCTAAAATCCCGCTCTTTCACTCTATAAAAGAAACAGATTTGGCCCATATATTTGCAGAATTCAAGATTGCAGAAACACATTTCAAGAAAGATGACTTGCTTGCTCTGCAAGATGAGCCTTGCAATAGGCTGATTATATTACTTTCGGGAAGTGTGAAAGGCGAAATGATCGATCCTTCGGGAAAGGTAATTAAAGTGGAAGATATACATGCTCCCAGCCCTTTAGCCATTTTATTTCTATTTGGGCAAAATAATCGGTTTCCGGTACAAGTAACAGCGCTTGAAAATGTTATTACGCTTGTCATTCCCAAACAATCAATCCTCCGAATGTTAAGCACAAACGAAACATTTTTGAAAAATTATCTGGACATTTCCGCCAGTTTTGCCTCTCGGCTTAGCCAAAAGCTGCATTTCATGTCTTTCCGCACCATACGCCAAAAATTAGCTATGTATATATTGAACCTTTCAAAAGCAGCACAATCGGACACAATAATATTAGATAAGACAAAAACTGCTTTAGCAGAATATTTCGGGGTTTCCCGTCCTTCTCTGGAACGGGAATTGACCAATATGCAACAAGACGGATTGATTGCTGCAGATAAGAAGAAAATTGAAATAATCAATAAAAAGGAACTTATACAATTGATACATCTTTAAAATGTAGTGTCATTGCGTTTTATAATCACTGTTTATTCTGAAATAAAATTCTCTGATTTTAACAGATCTTATTTTGAGTATTTCTCATCAAATCTTTTTTCAGTTTTCTTAAATTTGGTTTGTTGTTGCGCAAGTAATACTGCTTTTGCAGCTATTTTTTCGTTTATTTTTTCTATTGCAGCAAAATCGCCACTTTCCGTTATTTCGAACCAATCATTAAGTTCGTTAAATAACTCCTGAACAGCTAATAGAACATATGTATACTCTATTTTTAGTTTAATTTCATCGTCATACTCTTCAATAAACGTCAACTTGGATAGGGCTGTCAAATTATCTTTTCGGGCTGAATCATATAAGTATTTTAATTTTTCGAAATCAATTGAACATTGGGGATCAGATGATAATTCTTTACATGCTATGGTTAAGGCATCTATGAACTTTTGACCTGAAGTATAAGTGGAATCGTTTAGCTGACCTATTAACGCACTGAATGTAGAAGCGGACTCACCCCATAACTTTATTGCCAACTCTCTGCAATAACCTTTTTCCCAAGTGCTCTCCAATTTTTCACCATCAGGAAAAGTATATGTTCCCTTTCCATGTTGTTCGCCGTTTTCCCACTCACCAATGTAATAGCCACCGTCAGCCCAATCACACCTGCCATGACCATCCATAACGTCATCCTTCCATTCACCTTCATATTTATTGTTAGCCCACTGTCCGGATTCTCCCCAATATTTAATTCCATATCCATGACGTTTCCCATTTTTCCATTCACCATCATAATACCCATACGGATGCTTCGAATTCTTACCAAAGATTACCTTCCCTTTTCCATCAGCCTTTCCGTTTTCCCATTCACCTGTATATACAGCATCTTCACTTACATCTGTATATTTGCCATACCCGTGATAAACGTCCAGAAACTCCCCCTCATAAGAATCTCCTGCAAATTCCGACGTTTTACCAAAATATTGATATCCAAAACCTATTAATTCTCCATTTTTCCAGTTCCCCTTTTCGACACCTCCGTCTTTCCATCTTTTTATTCCCTCGCCATTGAAACAATCTCCTTCACATTCCCAAGTATTTTTCATGTGACAAGAAGCCAGAAGAATTATTGATACTATATATAATATATTTTTCATTTTTAAGCCATTAAAACGTTACAATCCATTATAAACGGTCTTCAAAATCTTAAATTGATAATTGCCAGAAAAAATTTCACATTATTATTCCATAAGCCTATCTGTAAACCTTTAAGATCCTTGTCACAAAAATCGCCACAAATAATAGAAGCCGTTTCTTGTATCCGCAATCATAATAACTTTCACCTCCAAGCCCTCATGATCCATATTTTTGAATTCCTCATCGACTAGAGATTCATATGTTTCACTGCTTTGCTAAGGTTAGCACAACCGTATACCGATACATTTAAGCCATAAATGTACACTATTTCAAGCAAATTTTATCGTTTTATTTTATTCCAGAAATCAGTATTGAAAATGATTATTCTTACCAAAAAACAACGCCTGACAATCAATCGATTATCAGGCGTTTTGTTGTCCCGCCAGGATTCGAACCTAGACTGACTGAACCAAAATCAGAAGTGCTACCATTACACCACGGGACAATTCTAATTCGGGCGCAAAGGTAGATAAATTTTCATAAATCCAACAAGTATGATCACTTTTTTGTATATATAAAATCCAAAAGCTTAATTAGAACGTATTTTGTAGCTATAACGATCATTTGCTTCAGAAACGTTATCTTTGTGGGATTTTTGGAGCGAACCGCCAAAAGCCATCAATTTTGCCATGAGCCATAACGATCAAGACGAAATCCTACATAAAGTCACCCAAAAGGAATACGAACACGGCTTTGTAACCGATATCGAAACTGAAACAATTCCCAAAGGGCTAAACGAAGATACTATACGGCTAATATCCCAGAAGAAAGAAGAACCTCCTTTCATGTTGGAATTTAGGTTGGAGGCTTTTCGCAAGTGGCAAACAATGAAGATGCCACAATGGGCGCATTTAACCATACCACCAATCGATTATCAGGATATTATTTATTATGCCGCACCCAAACAACGTCCCAAGCTAAATAGTATGGACGAAGTGGATCCTGAGTTAAAACGCACATTCGAAAAATTAGGCATTCCACTTGAAGAACAAAAATTATTGGCTGGTGTAGCCGTAGATGCGGTGATGGACAGTATTTCCGTAAAAACTACATTCCGGGAAGAGTTAGCGAAACATGGTATTATTTTTTGCTCATTCAGCGAGGCAGTGCGCGAACATCCCGATTTAGTCAAACAGTATATGGGTTCAGTGGTACCCTTTTCGGATAATTATTTTGCCGCGCTCAATTCTGCCGTTTTCAGCGATGGGTCTTTTTGTTATATTCCCAAGGGAGTTCGTTGCCCTATGGAGTTATCCACTTATTTCCGGATCAATGCTGCCAATACCGGACAATTTGAACGTACCTTATTGATTGCCGATGAAGGAGCATACGTTTCTTATTTGGAAGGTTGTACCGCACCTCAACGCGACGAAAACCAACTACATGCTGCCGTTGTGGAAATTGTGGCTATGAAAAATGCTGAAGTGAAATATTCAACCGTGCAAAATTGGTATCCGGGTGACAAGGATGGAAAAGGCGGTATTTTCAATTTTGTGACCAAACGGGGCATTTGCAAAGGCGATCATGCAAAAATATCGTGGACGCAAGTAGAAACAGGTTCGGCCATTACATGGAAATATCCAAGTTGCATTTTACAAGGCAATCACTCAATAGGCGAATTCTTTTCAGTTGCATTGACCAATAACCACCAACAAGCCGATACCGGCACAAAAATGATTCATATCGGGAAAAATACCCGGAGCCGGATTGTTTCTAAAGGAATATCAGCCGGAATGAGCCAAAATAGTTATCGTGGATTGGTTAAAGTAGTTGGCCGCGCCGATAATGCCCGTAACTTTTCTCAATGTGACTCTTTACTGCTGGGAGATAAATGCGGAGCACACACATTTCCTTATATAGAAGTAGCAAACACATCATCTGTGGTCGAACACGAAGCAACCACATCCAAAATTGGAGAAGATCAATTGTTTTATTGTAATCAACGGGGGATCAGCACTGAGGATGCTGTTGGATTGATTGTAAATGGTTATGCCCGCGAAGTATTAAATCAATTGCCCATGGAATTTGCCGTTGAGGCACAAAAGCTATTGTCCATCAGCTTGGAGGGGAGTGTCGGATGATATCGGTATCGTGAAATAAAAAGTACTGCCCTGGCCAATTGCCGATTCTACCCATATTTGACCTCCCATCAATTCAACTAAACCCTTGGATATAGATAATCCCAACCCTGTACCACTATATTTGGGTTGAAGTTCAGCTTCTCTTCCTTTCGTAAAATATTCAAAAATGCTTTTTTGCTGATCCGCAGATATCCCTATTCCGGTATCTTCTATATAAAACAATACTTCTGATGGTTGCTCTTTCACCTGATAGCCAAACATTACATACCCTTTTTCGGTATATTTTATTGCATTATCGATCAAATGATCCAAAATCTGCTTTAAACGTGTAGAATCAGCAGATATAACGCAAGGCGTAATAGTGTAACGATCGCCTAAAATCAACGAAACCGGTTTACCTTCAGGAATTTTCCCCACATAATAAGCCTCCAACTCGGACATCAAGGCATTCAAATCAAAACTTTTAGGAACAATAGACATTTTATGGACATCCAGTTTTGAAATATCAATAATGTTATCTATCAATTCCAATAGTTGATCGGCGCTTTTTTGAATGATCCGGATATATCCATTTTTCTTGTCTTTGGACAAATCTTTTTGTTCGAGAAATCCTAAAAATCCGGTAATAGCATTCATTGGCGTACGGATTTCATGGGAAATATTGGCCAAAAACATAGATTTTAGCTTGTCAGCTTCTTCTGCTTTATCTTTGGCTTTTTCCAATGAGACCTGTACTTCCTTTTGGCGGGTAATATTCATAATAAATCCATCCCAAACCATACTCCCGTCCTTCTCCTTATGTGGCAAAGCATGATTATAGAACCATAAGCGAACATTGTCCTTAACAAAGGTAAATTCCATATCCAATGCAGTCATGCTTTTTTCACACTCCATCTCTTTTTTCCGTATCTGTTTTTTCACATCATCATCTAACAGAGATAAAGGATTTTTTATTTTGGATGCAGGGACATCGGATATACGCGCCAAAGAATCACTAACAAAAGGATATCTTGTTTTTCCATTTTTCTCAACAACTTTCCGGTAAATAATCCCTCCCGGAAGATTGGTACTCAAAATACGTAATTGGGCCTCTTGATCTGACTGTTTAACAATTTGTTCCCGCACCGTCTTTTCGAGATGCTCTTTGTAACGGACTAATTCCTCATTTGATTGTTGTATTTCTTCCTGAGTCTGCGTGATTTCCTCATGTTGCTCAAGCAATAGATTATTATTTTGCCGGTTTTTCCGATTATTGATAATAAACTTTCCCAATAATATAGACAGAAATACCAATATCAAAGCAACTCCCATAATTGCCTTCCTACGCTTTGCAAACTGTTCTTGATGAAGAATTATTTCTTCTTGCAGTGCTCTTTCCCGCTGCTCTTGTTTATACTTATAATCATATTGAAAATCAATGATTTCCAAACGTTTTCTATTCTCTTCAGCCGATAACGAGTCGCTAATACGAACAGCTCGCGACAACGCCCTATACGCTGCTAACTGATCGCCCTTTTGCTGATATATCCTACTCATGCCAAACCAAACCCCGGTATCAACCTCCGCACTCCCAATTTTTTGATTGACTTCCGATGCCAATGTCAAATATCGGAGCGCTTGATTAAACTGCTTTTGCTCATAATATTTACTTCCTGTCCACAAATAAGCAGAAGCAATGGTCCAGTCATCACCTGATAATACAGCAATTTCCAAAGCTTTTCTCTGGTAGTACGCCGCACTGTCCTGTTTTTTTATTTTATGATATATATCACTTAATGACTTATATACTTCGGTTAATGCATAATGTTTGGATTCGTTTATCTCAAAAACATTGCCCGCTCTACGCAATAATGAAATAGCCTTGACCGGTTCATTTTTTTGATATACTTTACTATAATTCAACAAAATATCGACTAAATTAGCTTTATATTTGCTGCCTTGTAACATCTTAACAGCCTGATCAAATAATGATATTGCTGAGGCTGTATCGTGAAGGGCCAAATTGGATGTGGCAATATTGCCACAAGATACAGCTGTATTAAGTGTATCTTTGAGTTCCATCCCAAGCATCATGCCTTTCCTACCATATTCAATTGCTAACTCGTATTCTCGAATTGTTTTGTACATTTGACTGATGGATACATAAGATCTCTCCATCCCGTCTTCATTCTCTGTAAGTTCCCAAATAGAAGCAGCAATAAGAAAATGATCCAAAGCTTGAACGGTTTTGCCTTGTAATTCATAGACCAAAGCAATATTGTATACGCTTGTCGCCTTGCCTGATTCGTCTCCAAGGCCTGAAAATGTATCATAGGCCATTTCATAATAAAGGATTGCTTCATGAAACTGGCTGACAAAATAAGAAAGCCTTCCAAAACTCTGATATGTTTTGGCTTCTCCATATTTATAACCAATGTCCTGTGCCAGGGATAGTGCGCTATCAGCATACTGCTTTGCTAGCTCGTATGCAGAAACATCATCCTGTACAATGTCGTAAAACACCGAATCCGAAACTGCATTGGCCAATTGAATATACAAGAGTACCCTTGTAGAATCAACCCGCATATCCCGTAATTCATGTCTCAGGGCATCAATCTCCGATGTTTGCGCAAAGCACACCGCAGCAAATAACCACAAACAACAAACAACTACAAGCCTCTTAAAAATCATGAACACTTTATGATGAATACTACATCAACTCCTTGATAATTCGCATTGTTTCCGAAGATAATTCTTCGGCACGGGCTTTATTCTTGCCTTCGGTATATATACGAATAATCGGTTCGGTATTCGATTTACGTAAATGTACCCATCCATCGGCAAAATCAATTTTCACCCCGTCGATTTCATTGATTTGTTCTTTTTGAAAATGCTGCTTTACTTTTTGCAGCAAAGTATCAATGTCAATCCCTTGCTTTAATTCGATTTTATTTTTAGACATATGGTATTCCGGATACGTGGCACGCAATTGCGAACACGTTTTTCCAGACTTGACCAAATGTGTCAGAAATAAAGCTATGCCAACCAATGCATCCCGCCCATAATGTAATTCCGGGTAGATGATTCCACCGTTTCCTTCGCCTCCAATCACTGCGTGATTAGCCTTCATAGCTGCTACAACATTAACTTCGCCAACAGCAGCCGCATAATATTTACCACCCCTGGATTCGGTCACATCTCTCAATGCACGAGTTGACGATAAGTTTGACACGGTATTGCCCCCGTTTCCCTTTCGGCTCAATACATAATCAGATACGGCAACCAATGTATATTCCTCCCCAAACATACTGCCATCTTCGCTGACAATGGCCAAACGATCAACGTCCGGATCGACAACAAAACCGACATCAGCGTGCATTTGTCGTACAGCTCCTGATATTTCTCCGAGATGTTCGGGCAAGGGTTCAGGATTATGAGGAAATTCTCCATCCGGAACACAATACAATTCGATTATCTCAGCCACGCCCAAAGCTTTTAACAATTTTGGGATTACGATCCCACCTACAGAGTTGACACAATCAATGGCTACTTTCAATTTTTTGGCACGAATGGCCTCCACATCAACTAAATTCAAAGCAAGAACCTGTTCGATATGATATGATGTAGCGTCCTTTGAGGTAATTTGTCCCAAATCATCCACACCGGCAAAAGAAAACTCGGCGAGTTCAGCCATTTTTAAAATAGCTTTCCCAGCGCTATCATCTAAAAATTCGCCCCGGTCATTTAATAATTTCAATGCATTCCATTGTTTTGGATTATGGCTGGCTGTGAGTATCAATCCGCCATTGGCTTTCTCAGCCGTAACGGCCATTTCAACGGTTGGCGTCGTAGCCAAATCAATATCAACAACATCAACACCCATACCAATCAATGTACCAATAACTAATTGTTTGACCATATTGCCTGATATCCGGGCATCTCTGCCTACAACTACTTTTAACTTACCAGCATAGCCTTTTGCCCGTGCATCGTCCTTAATCCATTGCGAATATGCAGCAGAAAATTTCACAATATCCATAGGTGTTAATCCGTCGCCGGGAATACCGCCTATGGTTCCTCTAATGCCCGATATAGATTTGATTAATGTCATACAAGAATTGGTCTAATGATTGAAAGTTACAAAAATAATCATAAATACTTGTAAAGAGAGAATTAGAAATTGACAATAATCACATTTTTACAAACAACATTGTAAGTTCACATCTGACACAACAATACAATTATGATCAGGCAATTAGTAAGAACAATTGATAGACTTATAAAGTTTATAACGAAAAATATATACAAAAATATGTATTACATTTGTAATGAAAATTATATACAAAATTGAGATAAAACGTATGCTTATCGAGAAATGGAATCTGATACAAGCTTCCTTATTCATCTCAGAAGCAAAGGAGTGTATAATTTTCCTAAAAGGCAGAGGAGGTGGTTTTTTACTAAGTGAAATTTTATTAAGCCAAAAATCATGAAAAATGTACTTGTATTTTTTATTGTTGTTTTGACTTTATGTTCGTGTTCAAAAACAAATGAACACGAAGAAGATCAATTTCCAGAGTGGCTTGCAGCACGAGTCAAGGAAATAAAAAATGACGATGCGTTGCTATTCAAAGTAAGGGTATATCAATGTATGTATAAAGATAATGCATACTACTCTTTTGACAATCCTATGTATTCTTGTTTTATATGCGGCCCGTTTTACGACAATAACGGACAACTTGTGGAGCGTGGTGATGAATATACCAACACATTTTTTTTAGATTTTTATGAAAACAAAGAGTGCAAGTTAATTTGGACAAGTCCTAATGGTAGAGATATTTAATAACAGGAGCGTATATTAAACTCTATCCGGGTTATTTTTTCTTTACGAAAATTACATAATAGGCTATATCCAATCCCGATATAAGTGTCTTTGCATTTTTAACAGCTTACTGCTTTTCCTTAAAAACCCACGCCGAATATTAACATGTATGACAGACAACTTATTTTAAGGCCTGCTTAGCCTAAACTCAAGTAAAAATGGAAATTATCCATCCCATTGCAATATCTTTCTCAAAAATCTGTTAAGTAAGTACAACAATTTTTTGTTATTTTGCACTTTAATGCATGAAAAGCATCCACAATACTCGTAAAATTTGATCAGGAGTCTTAGATACATCTTTATTTCCGGAATATTTGCAGTGCTGATATCAAGTTGCAGTACTGAAAAGAATACGGGTATTACTCGTGCATACCACAACATTACCACACGATATAATGTTTTGTTCAACGCAAAGGAAAGCTACAAGCGTGGTATCAAACGAGCAGAAGACAACAAACAACACGATTATACACATATCCTGCCTCTTTTTCTTTATGGTGACGAAGCTACCGCTCAAGCAGTGTCGGGCGACATGGATATCGCAGCGAAAAAGGCAGGCAAGGCCATCAACCTGCATTCAATCAAGGCAAAACCGAAATATAAATCGGGAATGACCGATAAGGAAAAGGTTTTCTACGATAAGAAAGAGTTCAATAAATACATGGATGATTCTTACTTATTGATCGGGAAATCGTATGTATACCGGAACGAATATACACAAGCGGAACTGACGTTTAATTTCATGCAAACCGAATTTCCCAATGAACCAAGCCTTTACGAAGCACAATTGTGGAAAGCTAAGACATTGATCCAGAAAAAAGAATACCACGAATCGGGCAGGTTGTTGGAAGAACTTCGGGAAAATGAAGAGTTTCCCGATAAAAAAGCATTAAAAGCTGAATTGTATGCCACAACAGCCGATTGGTATATCCGGCAAGAGTATTATACGCAAGCAACCGATTATCTGGAACGCGCCATTTCCCTTACCAGGCACAAGAAAACTCGGATGCGTTATTTATACGTGTTGGCTCAATTGTATTTGCATGAAAATGATTTTTTTAGGGCTTCACAGAATTTCAAAAAAGTGATCCGCATGAGCCCGCCTTACGAAATGGCATTTAATGCAACCATCAATATGGCAGCAGCAGCCGGAGGAAGCGGAGCCGATATTAACGATGTAAAAAAGCAATTGCAAAAAATGTTGCGCGACAGTAAAAATACCGAATACCATGACCAGATATATTATGCTTTAGCTGAAATTGAGCTTTACGAAGGCAATATTGATGCGGGCATTAATTATTTACATCAATCGGTAAAAGCGGCAACCACCAACTTACCTCAAAAGACTAAGTCATATCTGACACTGGCCGATTTGCGTTACGAACAAAAACAGTATGTCCCTGCGCAAGCTTATTATGATAGCGCCATGGTCATTATGAAACCCGATTATCCTAATTATACGCAAATTACAGCAAAGTCGCAAAGTTTAACTGCATTGGTAAAAAACCTGAATACCATACAGCTTCAAGACAGTTTACAGCGTGTAGCAAGAATGCCCGAAAATGAACGGAATAAGTTGATAGACGATATCATCGTCGCATTACAAACCAAAGAACAGGAGCAAAAAGAGCGGGAGGCTGAAAGCCAACGATTGGAGCAAGCCAATCTATTAAATCGACGTACCCCTCTTGCCGATCCTACCGGCAGGTCTCAATGGTATTTCTACAACCCGGTCACTGTTGCTCAAGGACTGACCGAATTTCAACTGAGGTGGGGACGACGTACCTTGGAAGATAATTGGAGACGCAAAAACAAAGCCACAGCAATAGGGCCAGATATACTTTCTGATAATGCAGAACAAACATTAGCAATAGATTCGACTAAAACGCAGCAAACAAAAGCGACCGATGCATACAGCCGCGAATTTTACATGCAGAATCTCCCTCTAACCGATTCGATGATGGTTGCTTCCAGCCAGATAATTCAAGAAAGCCTGTATAATGCGGGATACATTTACAATAATGATTTCCATGAATACGCTCTTGCAGCAGCCCAGTATGAACGGATAGCAACACAATATCCCCAAAGCGAGTACCTCATTTCGGCATACTATAATTTATATTTGCTGTATACCAAAATGAATGATTCGGCCAATGCCAATAAATATAAAAACCTGATATTGACGCAAGCTCCCGAAAGTGTATTTGCAAAAATCATTAATGATCCGGAATATCTCCAAAAGATGGCTAAAGAAACCACTGAAGTGGAACAACTTTACCAACAAACATATAATATGTTCTATCAAGACCGGTTTGCCGAAGTGGTTGTCAGTGCAGAAAATGCAATCAAACGCTATCCGAAAGAAACATTGGTTCCAAATTTTGCATACTTGAAAGCGCTTGCATTAGGCCGGTTGAACACAGAAAATACACGCGAAGCAATGCGTGGTGAAATGAAAAAATTCATCGCCGAATACCCACAAAGCGAATTGGTGAAGAGCGCCCAGCAATTAATCGATTTTGTTGATGGCGTCGACCCGACAATGAAGCAAGCGGAACAAGTGGAACGTGCCAAATCATTGTATACGTATACTACGGAAGGCACTTATTATTTTGGATGGCTACTCGATTCAAAAGAGGATGTTAATCAAGCGACATTTGATTTGTTGAATTTTAACTTGGACCGTTATGCCAATGCACGCCTTGAAGCTCCGATCAGGAATAATATTGACAACACACATATCATTCTCGTCGTAAAATCGTTTGCTACATTGGCCGATGCGCAGAATTATTATCAAACATTTGTGAAAACAACCGATACACATAAGAATGTTAGATATGCACATACGCCATTCATCATCTCCGAAGCCAACTATCAAGTTTTAACTACGGATAAGAAAGTAGATGATTACATAGAATTTTTCAATGCAGAATACTTGCAAAAAATAGGTCAGTAAAGATTTAAAGAGGTATTGAAAAAATAATTTTATCTCGTCATTGCTGTAGAAGTCACTTAATTCGTTACATAAAATGCGTTATAATAATCCACCATTTTATGATACGTATCCATGACCAATAAAAACTCATTTCCGCCACCTTAGCCAAGCGTATGCTTGGCTGCATCGAAGAATACGAACTAATCAAGCTCAAGCAGA
>JAVBPN010000007.1:0-11457 GCA_031549585.1 Bacteroidales bacterium | reverse complement strand
TTTCTGTAAATTACGGGAGGACAAATATATATTATCATTTGATTCAGCGAACACAAAAAGTGATTTTTTATCAACAATTTGCAGGTTTTTCTGTACTTGTACAAATTCTTTCGTTTTCGGAGTTTCCATTTTGAAATCTTCGACAACTACGATACCTCCATTCTTAGCCTTATAACTCAATGCTGAAAGGCGTGCCAATTGTTTCACTTTTTTATTGAGTTTAAAAGAATAATCCCTCGGAAGCGGACCAAAAATACGTCCTCCACCCACAAATACAGGCGATTTCAAACTACCAGCCCGCGCACCTCCTGTACCTTTCTGACGTTTAATCTTACGAGTACTACGGGCTATTTCCCACCTTTCTTTTGCTTTGTGCGTACCTTGACGCTGATTAGCTAAATATTGCTTTACATCCAAATATATAGCATGATCATTCGGGTCAATGCCGAAAATGGCGTCGTCAAGTGATACCTTTCTTCCGGTATCTTTCCCTTCTTTATTATATACTGCTACTTCCATTAATATTCAATTATTAAGAATGAACCAATTGCTCCGGGAACAGAGCCTTTTATTAACAACAGATTCTTATCGGCAATTACCTGCAATACATATAAGTTTTGCATTTTAACCCGTTCCCCTCCGGTACGTCCTGCCATACGTTGGCCCGGAAATACACGTGAAGGAAATGATGATGCTCCCATTGAACCGGGCGCACGTAAACGATTATGCTGGCCATGAGTTGCTCCTCCGACACCACCAAAATTGTGGCGCTTCATGACACCTTGAAATCCTTTACCTTTAGAGGTACCAATTACATCCACATAATCATTAATCTGAATTTTACCGTCCATGTCGGCCAAACTGATCACTTGTCCCAGTTTGTAATCATTTACATTGATTTCCTTATTACGGAATTCAACAAGCAATCGTTTCGGAGAAGTACTTGCCTTCTCGAAATGTTTTTTTTCTGCCTTCGGAGTATTTTTCTCCTTTTTTTCACCAAAACCCAACTGCAGCGCGTCGTAACCATCTGTTTCAATGGTTTTGATTTGGGTGACTACGCAAGGGCCAGCCTCAATAACTGTACAAGGTACATTTTTACCTTCTGGGGTAAAAATTGAGGTCATCCCTATTTTTTTTCCAATGATTCCTGGCATAGTTTATTTATTTATGAATGAATGATATAAGGTGGATCTCATCATGCCTGCTGATTCCCCACCTGTTTTCCCTTTAAATGGATAAAATTTATACTCACACTTTGATTTCTACTTCCACGCCGCTGGGCAACTCCAACTTCATCAGCGCATCGATGGTTTTGGGAGTCGAACTGTATATATCCATCAAACGTTGGAATGAACCCAATTCAAATTGTTCCCTTGCTTTTTTGTTGACAAAGGTTGAACGGTTCACCGTAAAAATACGTTTGTGCGTAGGAAGAGGTATAGGACCGCTTACCGAAGCACCCGTCATTTTTACCGTTTTCACGATTTTTTCAGCCGATTTATCCACCAAATTGTGGTCGTAAGATTTCAATTTAATTCTAATCTTTTGGCTCATTATGAATAATTTAAAAATTATTTGCTAATATCTATTCCTTTGACTTTGGCAATCACTTCTTTGGCAAAACTATCAGCCAACGGGCTGAAGTGCGAAAATTCCATGGTTGAAGTGGCGCGTCCTGATGTGATGGTACGCAATACTGTTACGTAACCAAACATTTCGGAAAGGGGCACTTTGGCTTTTACTACCCGGGCTCCACCACGTTCTTCCATACCTTCGATTTGACCACGGCGTTTGTTGAAATCGCCGATTACATCGCCCATATATTCTTCAGGTGTAACCACCTCAACCGACATGATCGGTTCAAGAAGAATTGGTTTGGCATGTTTACACGCTTCGCGGAATGCTTGCTTGGCACATATCTCAAATGAAAGTGAATCGGAGTCTACCGCATGGTATGAACCATCCAATAACGTAACTTTCATCGAGTTCAGTGGGAATCCGGCCAATACACCATTTTGCATGGCTTCCTTGAATCCTTTTTCTACTGAAGGAATATATTCTTTCGGAATATTTCCACCTTTCACTTCATCAACAAACTGCAATCCAGATACACCTTCATCGGCAGGGCCAATGCGTACAATGATATCTGCGAATTTACCACGTCCACCCGTTTGTTTTTTGAATACTTCACGATGCTGGTATGTGGCTGTAATGGCTTCTTTATAAGCAACCTGCGGATTTCCTTGGTTACATTCAACCTTAAACTCACGACGCAAACGGTCCATAATGATTTCAAGGTGAAGCTCACCCATCCCATTGATTACAGTTTGACCTGAATCAGGATCAGTCTGTACCCGGAATGTCGGATCTTCTTCAGCCAATTTGGAAAGGGCATTACCCAATTTGTCCATATCTGCCTGCGTTTTGGGTTCCACAGCAACCCCAATCACCGGATCAGGGAAAGTAATGGATTCCAAGACAATTGGCTTTTCAGGTGTACACAAGGTATCGCCTGTACGCAAATCTTTCAAGCCCACCGCAGCACAAATATCACCTGCACCACAACTTTCGATCGGATTTTGTTTGTTGGAATGCATTTGAAATAAACGCGAAATGCGTTCTTTTTTACCTGAACGGGTATTCAGTACATAAGAACCGCTTTCCAATACACCGGAATATACCCGGATAAACACCAAACGACCAACATAAGGGTCTGTAGCTACTTTGAATGCCAATGCTGTCAAAGGTTCCTTATCATCCGGATTGCGTACTACTTCCGCACCTGTATCGGGGTTGATTCCCGTTACCGAACCTTTATCTAAAGGACTTGGCAAATATGCGGTGATAGCATCCAATAAGTATTGAACTCCTTTGTTTTTAAAGGAAGAGCCACACATCATCGGCACAATGGTTTGTGCTATTGTAGCTTTGCGTATGCCATTTTTCAGTTCCTCCACCGTAATAGTAGAAGGATCATCAAAGAACTTTTCCATTAAGACATCGTCGGTTTCAACCACAGCTTCAAGCAATTTATTGCGCATTTCTGTGGCTTCTTCCAACATATCGGCAGGAATATCAGTTATTTTTATATTCTGCCCTTTATCATCAAGCCAATATTCGGCTTTAAAAGTGATCAAGTCTATAATCCCCTGAAATTTTTCCTCTGCTCCAATCGGAATAACCAAAGGAACAGGATTAGATTTCAAACGATCGCGAACCTGATTGACTACACCAATAAAATCAGCGCCATTGCGATCCATTTTATTGACAAAACCAATACGCGGAACTCCGTATTTTTCAGCTTGACGCCATACGGTTTCCGATTGAGGTTCCACACCGCCTACAGCACAAAACAAGGCTACTGTTCCGTCAAGGATACGTAACGAACGTTCCACTTCTACAGTAAAATCAACGTGACCCGGTGTGTCAATCAAGTTGATCTTATATTCTTGATTATTGTATGTCCATTGACAAGTAGTTGCAGCAGAAGTAATGGTAATACCACGCTCCTGTTCTTGAACCATCCAATCCATGGTTGCGGCGCCATCATGAACTTCTCCCAGCTTATAATTGACGCCTGTATAAAATAAAATCCTCTCTGAGGTGGTTGTTTTCCCGGCATCAATGTGTGCCATTATACCAATATTTCTGGTATAGTTTAAATCTCTACTCATCTATTGCTTTCCTTCTCTGCTTATTTATTAGATGCGTGAAATTATAAACGGAAATGTGAGAATGCCCTGTTGGCTTCTGCCATCTTATGCATGTCTTCTTTTCTCTTAAACGCGCCACCTTCTTCATTGTATGCAGCAAGGATTTCTGCGGCTAATTTTTCACTCATTGATTTTCCGCTTCTTTTTTTCGCATACAAAATCATGTTTTTCATACAGATCGACACTTTGCGATCGGGACGTACTTCCATAGGAACTTGAAAAGTAGCTCCCCCTACCCTACGGCTTTTTACTTCTACCATAGGTGTAATATTTTCCAAAGCCTTGCGCCATATATCCAGCGGAGCTTTTTCCAAATCTTTTGCCTTTCCTTCAACTGCTTTCATGGCATCATAAAAGATACTATAAGCTGTTGATTTTTTGCCATCCAACATCAGGTTGTTTACAAAGCGTGTTACTTCTTTGTCCCCATATACCGGATCAGGCAATAATATTCGTTTTTTAGGTTTTGTCTTGCGCATTGAAATATCCTATTATATAATGTATATTATTTCTTTTTTGCCGGAGCAGCAGCGCCTTTTTTCGGCCTTTTAGCCCCATATAAAGAACGACTTGCCAAACGGCCTTCAACACCTGATGCATCCAAAGCACCACGAATAATGTGGTAACGAACACCGGGAAGGTCTTTCACCCTACCTCCACGAATCAATACGATGGAGTGTTCCTGAAGATTATGTCCTTCACCTGGAATGTAAGCATTCACCTCTTTCTGGTTCACCAATTTTACCCTCGCTACTTTACGCATAGCAGAATTGGGTTTTTTGGGTGTAGTGGTATATACACGCACACATACACCGCGACGTTGCGGGCAAGAATCCAAAGCCGGAGCCTTACTTTTATCAATAAGTTTGGTACGACCTTTTCTTACTAATTGCTGAATTGTTGGCATAAAATCTATTTATCTCTATTCAAACTACTTTAAAAAATGGTGTGCAAAGGTACGCCCTTTTTTTAAAATTGCAACAAGTTGATAAATATTTTTAAAAAAATAGAAATAGCTGTATTTAGAAAACAAGAAATTTGACTATAATATATTAGCTAATAGATTTTTAGAGAAAGAGAAAAGGTAACGATATAGAAACGAATAAACTTCTTCCGCCTGCTTTGGTTTACATCGTTTCAAATAACTCGTATGCGAAGATACGATTTATTTTTATCCCAACTTAATTTCCTTTATTCTTACATAATTAATCTTCAAATCAAGTTATTTCAAAATTATATCGCTGAATAATAGATTATTAAAAATAAAATATAAAAAATCATCAAAAAAAGTTTGGTGATTTAATTTTCCTATTTAATTTTGCAATTAAATTATTTGATTAAATAAAAAATTCATCTCATGAAAGCAGACGATAAAAATATGGAATATCAAATTCTTGAAGCAGCTGAAAAACTGTTTTTAGAACAGGGATTTGCCAAGACCACTACCGGACAGATTGCAAAGTTGGCTGGTTGTAACCAAGCATTGGTGCATTATTATTATCGTACCAAAGATAACTTGTTCGACAAGATATTTGAAGAAAAAATAAAATTGGTGGTGACCAATCTCATGACAGTCAATAAATCTGATATTTCGATTGAAGAAAGAATACCTCAGATGATAAGTATGCATTTCGATTTCTTAAAACAAAACCCTAATCTTCTTATGTTCGTATTAAATGAAATTACATCAAATCCTGAGCGAGTTCATTTTTTAGTCAATAAGTTGCAAAATTATCCGAAATCCGTCCTTGACACATTAGATACCGATTTGAAAAAAGAGATAGAAAAAGGGAATATTCGCCCGATTACATCGACAGATTTATTGCTTACTATTGTATCTTTAAATATTGCACCTTTTATAATATTACCTACATTGCAAAAAGCACTAAGCTTGCCGGATACAGCCTTTCAAGATTTGTTAGAACATAGAAAGCAAGAAGTAATTGATACGGTTTTAGCCCGTTTGAAGAAGTAATTTTTTTGCCGGTAAATTAATTGAACAATTAAATAATTCAATTAATGACTTATCGGCACTCTTTTTATCCACGAATTAATTGAGTAATTAAATAAATAAGTTAACAATTGTAATCATGAAGAGAATCATCATCCTAAGTTTAATGTCATTTGGTTGCCTCATGGGCTCTGCACAGGTAACCATTGAAGACTGTTACAGAAAAGCCCAAGCAAACTACCCGCTCATCAAACAATATGATTTGATTGAGAAAACAAAAGAATATAACCTGTCGAACGCCAACAAAGGCTACTTGCCACAGGTTATATTTTCAGCCAAAGCCACCTATCAATCGGACGTAACGCAGATGCCCATCGAACTTTCGCAACTGGGCATACAAGGCGTAAGCATTCCGGCATTAAGCAAAGACCAATACAGTGCAACGGTCGATGTGAACCAGACGATATGGGATGGCGGAAATATAAAATCCCAAAAGGACGGTGTACACACAGCGGCCGAGGTTGAAAAGAAAAACACCGAAGTGAGCATCTATTCCATTAATGAAAAAGTGAACCAGCTTTACTTCGGGATTTTGTTGGTCGATGCCCAAATCCGTCAAAACCAATTGTTGCAAAACGACCTTAAACGGAACTACGGACAAGTGCAATCCTATGTACAAAATGGAATTGCCAATCAGGCCGATTTGGACGCTATCAGGGTTGACCAATTGAAAGCAGAACAGAACAAAACAAAATTCGCCAGTACTAAAAAAGCATATACTGAAATGCTGTCGCAATTAATCGGCGAAGAGTTGAATGCAGAAACCGAATTCGTAAAGCCCGAAGCTGTACATCCCGCTACCGGTGCAATTAACCGCCCCGAACTGGAGCTATTCGACGCACAAATAAAAAACTTCGAAGCTCAAAACAGCCAAATCAACGCAGGGCTGATGCCGAAGTTGGGACTTTTCGCAACGGGTGGATACGGCAAACCCGGCTTGAATGTGTTGGCGGATAAGTTTGAGGCTTACTATGTAGTTGGTGCTAAAATCTCATGGAAGATCGGGAATTTCTATACCCAAAAGAACAGCAAAAAGCAAATTCAAATCAACATCCGTTCGGTGGAAACGCAGCGCGAAACCTTCCTGTTCAACACAACTCTCGATATCACACAAAAGGATAACAACATCAATAGTTACTTCGACCAATTGAAATATGACGATGAAATCATCGCATTGAGGGGTTCTGTAAAACAGGCATCGGAAGCCAAAATGGCTAACGGAACCCTGTCGGGAAGCGATTTGACGCGGGACATCAACGCAGAGCAAATGGACATGCAGGATAAGATTCTTCACGAAAGGGAACTACTGCTTGCCATTTACAACCTGAAATTCGCAACAAACAATTAATCAAAAAAATAATTCATGAACAATCAAAAAAATAAGCATATGAAAACGAGTAAATTTTTAGTAATCGGAATGGCAGTGCTTCTTTCGGCATGCAACAACAAAAACGGACAATACGATGCTTCGGGCGTTTTTGAAGCCACGGAAGTTATTGTGTCGGCCAAAGGTACGGGCGAATTAATTCAACTCGATGTACAGGAAGGCCAAAATGTGGAAGCCAACAAGCAAGTAGGCTATATTGATACAACCCAATTGTATCTAAAAAAAGTGCAACTGTTGGCCAATATTAAAGCCGTAGAAAGCCGTCATTACAATGTTTCCAAGCAAATTGCATCTATTCAACAGCAAATCGCCACACAGAAAACGGAACAGAAGCGGTATGAAAACTTGGTGAAATCAAATGCTGCCAACCAAAAACAATTGGACGACATCAATGCGCAAATTACATTGTTGGAAAAACAATTGGACGCTCAAACGGAAACGTTGGAAAACAGCAACAGAAGCGTTTCGGGCGAAAGCTTGGGGTTGGAAGCACAAGTTGCACAGATTGAAGACCAAATACGGAAAAGCATTATTTCAAGCCCTATCAATGGAACGGTTTTGTCGAAATATGCCGAACAAGGCGAATTGGCGGCACAAGGCAGAACCTTGTTCAAAGTAGCCGACATTGCCAACATGAATCTGCGGGTGTACATCACCGCCGACCAATTGACTTCGTTGAAAATCGGACAACCCGTGAAAGTCTATGCAGACCAGGGAAAATCAGATAGGAAAGAATATCAGGGAACCATCACTTGGATTTCCGATAAAGCCGAATTCACCCCTAAAACTATTCAGACAAGGGACGAACGCGCCAACTTGGTATATGCCGTAAAAGTGGCTGTGAAGAACGATGGTCTTATCAAGAAAGGCATGTACGGCGAAATCAAATTAAAAATTAAAAATGAAGAATGAAAAATTGTTCAGCGCATAAATTCTTAATTTTTAACTCTTAATTCTTAATTAAAATGAATGCCCTTTCAATAAATAATATCAGTAAATCATACGGCAACGTGCAAGCTCTGAGAAACCTGAATTTTGACGTCAATCAAGGCGAAATATATGGCATCATCGGCCCCGACGGTGCAGGAAAAACATCGCTTTTTCGAATATTGACCACGCTTTTGTTGGCAGATAGCGGAACGGCAGTTGTGGACGGATTGGATGTGGTAAAAGATTATAAACAAATCCGCAATATCATAGGTTACATGCCCGGCAAGTTTTCACTGTATCAGGATTTGACGGTAGAAGAAAACCTGAACTTTTTTGCTACTGTTTTCAATACCACCATTCAAGAAAATTATTACCTGATAGAAGATATTTACAAACAGATAGAACCTTTCAAAAACCGCAAGGCGGGAAAACTTTCGGGCGGTATGAAGCAAAAATTGGCGTTGAGCTGTGCCTTGATACACAAACCGACAGTGTTGTTTTTAGACGAACCTACAACCGGTGTCGACCCCGTGTCACGCAAAGAGTTTTGGGAAATGTTGAAAAAGTTGAAGGAACAAGGAATTACCATTCTTGCGTCTACCCCTTACATGGATGAAGCAACACTTTGCGACCGTATAGCTTTGATACAAAACGGCGAATTTATGCAGGTCGATTCACCCAAAAATATCATTGCCCAATATCCTGAAACACTTTGGTCGGTTCAAACCAACCAAATGCACCGCTTATTGAAAAATTTGCGTGATTTTTCTTTTGTCAAATCTTCGTTTTCGTTCGGCGAAACATTTCATGTTACCGTTGATAATAATATCACGCCCGAAAACCTGAAAAAGCTTTTGGAAGAAAAAAATCATTTGGACATTGAAATTCAAACTATTCAACCGACAGTAGAAGACTGCTTCATGCTGTTGTCAAAAAAATCAGCGTAATGGAAGATAAAGTTATATATACGGAAAATTTAACCAAGCGATTTGGGAACTTCACGGCGGTCAATAATATTTCGTTCAGCGTTGACCGTGGCGAAATATTCGGATTCCTCGGTGCAAACGGCGCAGGTAAAACAACCGCCATGCGTATGTTATGTGGTTTAAGCCATCCCACATCAGGACAAGGAACGGTAGCCGGATTTGACATTTTCAAACAATCGGAAGAAGTCAAGAAAAATATCGGTTACATGAGCCAAAAGTTTTCATTGTACGAAGACCTGAAAGTGTGGGAAAACCTGCGACTTTTCGGTGGTATCTATGGGATGAAGGAGAAGACGATTGCCTCTAAGACAACCGAAATTTTACAGGAGCTCGGATTTGAAGCCGAACGGAATACGCTCGTTAAATCACTACCGTTAGGTTGGAAGCAAAAATTATCTTTTTCGGTATCTATTTTCCACGAGCCCAAAGTAGTTTTCTTAGACGAACCCACCGGCGGCGTTGACCCCGTTACCCGCCGTCAGTTTTGGGAACTTATCTATCAGGCTGCCGACAGGGGCATTACGGTTTTTGTTACCACACACTATATGGACGAAGCCGAATATTGCAACCGCATATCTATCATGGTGGACGGAAGAATCGAAGCGTTGGATACGCCGAAAAATTTACGGCACCAATTCAGAGCAACCACTATGGATGAAGTATTCCACCAATTAGCAAGAAAAGCAACCCGAAAAGCAGATTAATCATGAAACAATTCAGAGCATTCGTAAGAAAAGAATATTATCACATTTTTCGTGATAAACGCACCATGCTGATATTGCTTGGTATGCCTATCGTACAAATATTATTGTTCGGATTCGCCATTACCACCGAAGTAAAAAACACACAAGTGGCCATCTTTGACCCGTCGAAAGACGTTTCGACGCAACTTATCAAAGAACGTTTCAATGCAAGCGAATACTTTACCATTGCTGAAGAGTTGGAAAGCCCCGACCAGATCAATGATGCGTTCAAATACGGTAAAATCAATTTGGTAATTGTTTTTAGCGAAAACTTTGCCGACAACCTTTTGCACACGGGCGAAGCTGCCGTTCAACTGATAGCCGATGGAACCGACCCCAATCAAGCATCAATGCTCACAGGCTATGCTTCCGGTATATTGGGTTCATACCAACAAGAACTCATGGAACAATACAAAGTGCCATTCCAAATCGTGCCTGAAATAAAAATGTTGTACAATCCGCAATCGAAAAGCGCGTACAACTTTGTGCCGGGCGTGATGGGGCTTATCCTGATGTTGATATGCGCCATGATGACATCCATTGCCATTGTACGCGAAAAGGAAACAGGAACTATGGAAATCCTGCTTTCGTCGCCGATGAAGCCGATATATATCATTTTAGCGAAAGCAGTTCCCTACTTTACATTGTCAATCGCCAACCTTGTAACCATATTATTATTATCCGTATTTGTTCTTGATGTACCAATTGCAGGAAGTCTGGTTTTATTAATTGTAATATCGCTGTTATTTATTTTCACGGCGCTTTCGTTGGGTTTGCTCATATCTACATTGGTAAACACCCAAATGGCAGCCATGTTAGCGTCGGGCATGGGCTTGATGATGCCTATTATGCTATTGTCGGGCATGATGTTTCCGATAGAAAGCATGCCGTCCATTCTACAATGGGTTTCCACCATAGTGCCCGCCCGCTGGTATATCGAAGCCATGAAAAAGATAATGATTCAGGGGGTTGAGGTACAGTTCGTACTGAAGGAGATAGTCATCCTTGCAGTAATGGCCGGTGGACTTATCATGTTCAGCCTTAGTAAATTTAAAACCAGATTAAATTAAGTAGCCATGTTGAAGTTTTTAATAGAAAAAGAATTTAAACAGATATTCAGGAACTCGTTCCTTCCGAAAATGATTCTTGCGATGCCCTTGATGATGATGTTGGTTTTTCCTTGGGCGGCCAATCAGGAAGTCAAGAATGTGAAGCTGAGTATTGTCGATAACGACCACAGCGTTTATTCCGAACGATTAGTGCAAAAAATTGCTTCTTCCGGTTATTTCAAAATAGAAGATGTGTCGGCCACCAACACCGAAGCAATGAACAGCATAGAGTCGGGGAAAGCAGATATTATATTTGAAATTCAAGACGACTTTGAGCGGAATCTTGTCAACGAAGGTGCAGGCTATGTAATGATTTCGGCCAATTCGGTCAACGGCACGAAAGGGGGATTGGGTTCGTCGTACCTTTCATCCATACTCACCGATTATTCAGGCGAATTGCGGGAAGAATACGGTGGACAGTCGGTAGGCGCTGTGGCGGAAATTCCTTCATTCAGCGTTATGCCGCAATACAAGTTCAACCCTCATTTGGATTACAAAGTGTTTATGGTTCCGGCTTTAATGGTAATGCTATTGACCATGCTTTGCGGATTCTTGCCCGCCTTGAATATCGTGGG
>JAVBPN010000177.1:0-4182 GCA_031549585.1 Bacteroidales bacterium | reverse complement strand
TTCATCTTCCAGTCCGCCATTAATCGGCGATTTCTCGTATTTAGGAAATATGATTGCTTTAGATGGGCAGATACGCGCACATGCAGGACAATTATTCTTACAATTCTGCGGTTGTTTTACTTTTACCTCTCCATTTTCAATTTCATATACCCCAAAGAGGCAAAAATCATGGCATTGCCTGCATTCGCTACAACGTTCCTTGTCAATAACCGGATACCACGCATCAGTTCCTGTTTCTACAGCAAATGATTCGATTTCGCCTTTCGTCATTTCCTTTCCGGGAATATCACCCTGCCCGGAAAACGACACACCCAACTGATTCAAAATATCCTGCGCGTCATGATTTCGGATATCCAGCGTTTGATATGGTACTATGCCGAATTTACGAAACAAGGAACGAATCGCTCTTGGATAACAAGCCATGACAATAGAAAAAGCTATATCTTCAACATTTGTTGTGGACTGCATCAGCTTTTTACACAAGTCGGGCTCCACAACTACATCATACCCTTCATTCCTAAGCATAGCAGCCAATACCGCCACCTTTTCCTTATCGACAAACGAACGGGAAGCACAGGAACAAACCGTCACTTTCTTATTTATGCCTCTATTCAAAAATGTGCACTATTGGTTTTTACAAAAATAAACATAAAAATCAAAGGTCAAGATATGAAAATCCTGAAAAGGAAAAAACAAGGCGTGAAAGCGAAAAAATGTTTATCTGTAATTATTATAGTTTCCTCCTAAACGGATCGCCCGTATCAAACTTTCGGGAAGTAAAAAATTATCAACATCCTGACACTGCTTGTTGCCAAGAATAAATGTTTTCACAAAAATATTCAGCAGTTCGGTTTATAGCATTATGCTTGTGAAAGCAATGATGGCGAAGTTATTTTATTTCATGACCGTTCATGATGCGCTTTCCTTTTAGATAACCATTCGTCACATCATTAAAGGCGTATTTGGCAAAATTTTCCGGAGGTGACAACTCCGGGCTGCTGCCCGTGTTGATAGGCAACTTATCGAATAATCCCTGGCAGACTGTGATTTTGGTATCGACAGGGAAAACCAACTTGGGGTAATGTTTTACCATGTAAAGGGTACCAGGCGCTTGATCAGTCAACGTGCCAAAGCCATCGCACCCGAAACTGGTCCATCCCATGTAACCTGCCCATCCGTTATTCAAACAATCCAAATAATCTTCCACAACCGAACGATCTGGAAAACGGGTTGATTGAACCCATTCCGAACCACGCCTATCCTTTCCACTATAGCCGGTTCCTTTTGAGGCTGCTTCTCCAATGATAGCCGGCCTGTTTGACGCATCCGGGAATCCGAATTGTATCGGCGTATGTACACACGGATTGCCGTAAAACGGAGCTAAATTGGTTTGGTGCCAAACAGTGTAATAGTGGAATTGATACAAATCGATTCGTGCGTATTTCGCATCTTCTGGGGGAACTTGCTCCGCCATGTTGGCATCTGACGTATAATCGCTCGCACCGCCATTGATTTGATCGGCCCGATCCATACCAACGGTCAATAGAATCCCGTCAATAAAACGTCCATCCGCAACGCCTTTTTCCATTTCTTTGTGCAAGGCTACGATTGTGCGTGCAAAGAATTTCCTCCACTCAATCCTAATAGGGCTTTGACTGTTTCCGGCTTGATGCGGCTCGTTCATGAGGTCAATGGAAGCCAAGTAATCATTAGAACCGTATCGGTTAGCAAACGGAATCAGGTAATTCTCAATGTAAGCGTCCATATACTCGTTAACGTCACGGATTTTTAACCATTCGCTAAAATGGGAATTGCGATTTAAAAAGCAATTGTGAGAGCACATGGTTGCCATGATATAAACTTCGTGACGTTTGGCAATCTCAAACAACTTGTCTGTATTATCCCAGAACGCACTGTTCATACCTGTACAATAGCCCTGATCATCGTACTGCATTTCAGTGCCACTGCATATTAACCATACGCGCGTCATGTTGATGCCGGCTTCATGTAGCTCGGCAAAGTGCCTGTCCCATGCGCTGGAATCCCACTGGTTGGTGCCGAAACCATCCCATTGAGTGTACCAGGCAGTATTGGTACCATTGACGAATAATTGTTTTCTATCTGGCCCGACTACCAGTTTAGATCCCTCGGTGCGAACCTTGCGCGAGCCGTCGCTATAATTCGGGCGCATTGTAGGAGTAACTGTAACAGTATACATAGCAGTTTTTCCGTCGCTCGTTTTGGCTGTAATTACAGCGATACCCTCTGCTATAGCCGCAATATATCCATTTCTGACTTTTGCGACCGCTTCGTTTGAAGAACTCCAAGTAGCCTGAACTGCAGAATTGTCGTCCTTATTCAGAGCTATCAACTTCTTGGACATCCCCCAACCGGCAGGTATAGGATCGTCATTGTCGGCTTTTATATAAATATTCTTCGAATCTGCAATCTGCGCACGGATCGTACTAATGCCGATCGCAGCACCAACGCCAATCATTCCTGTCGCAATAGCAGTGGTCCTAATAAAATTACGTCTATTGGTATTCATTGATATTATTTATAAGGGAATTTCTAAAAGCTCAAACGTTGATTTTTCAAAAGCCGAAGTTAATTAAAACTCTTTAAAAAATCTCTATACTAATTCTAATTGCAAATTCAATACTGGCCGTCAGATAGAACAAACACTGGATGTTGTTTTTCTATGCTACCGGATTATTTATTTTTTTTGTATTTTTATGAATATTATTTTAATTTTGATATATCTTTTTAACAACATAATATCATAGAGACTTATATAAGAAAGGAGAAATAGACACATCTCAAACACGCTATTAACGTCTTTATCGGATATTTGAAATTAAATAAAGTACTTTTAGAAAAAATTACTTTGTTAGAAAAGTTGTTGAAGGAGCAAAATAGGAAAATTCGATTAGCATTTAATTAGTGAATGATAACCTATGTTGAACATGATGAAAAAATTAGTATTATTTTTGTTTTTATGTATTATGGTTGTAGGTTGTTACAATACACTTTTACCTATTCGTATTCCAACACGTTCACCCAAAATTCCAGAAAATTCGATTATAAAAGATATACCAAAATATCCTAACAATAAACCATACATATATTATAAATTCACAAAACAAAAGCAAAAACAGCTCAATCTATCATCCCCTGAAAATGGATATGACAGCTTAATGTTTAGAATATGGTTTACCTACCCTGAAGGGTTGCATCAATTTGGCGAATTATTGGAAATCCAATTTAGGCCAAATCAAGAACCTTTAGCAAAATATTATCGCCTCAGCCTCTTTTTTAATCCCACCAGAGAATATGAGGTAATTAATTCTTTTAAGGATACCACGATTATATCACCCAAAAGTGGTTGGAATAGTCTGATTAAGATAATAGATATTCTAAAAATAAATGAATTACCCACAATGGAGAATCTATCAGAGTTTCAAGAACCATCTAGTCAAAACGATTTATTTAATAATACAAGTTTAACTGTATCAACAGAAGTTGCTACTTTGACAAAGTATCGTTTCTTTGAATACAATAATTTTGAAAAGTATGAGTCTATTGATGAGGTTAATAAGATATTTTCTTTCATAAAATATATACGAGATGAGTTTTATATGTTTCCTATCGATACTAATTGGTATAAAGAATAAGATGAAATTTTTGATTGTAATAATTATTCTGACATTGAATATTCCTTTTTTGAAAGGTCAGGTTGATAGAAAAAATGCAAAATTCATGGATACCTGTACTGTTAAGGTAGCTGTCCCCGAAGTATTGGATAAAAAAGAAATTACGGATAGTACTAACAACTTTCAGATCAAATGCAACTGTAATCTTCTTGAATATAAAATTAAGTTTTTTGACAGATGGGGTAATAGTGTGTTAGTCTATAATAACATTAATGACCCAATTAGAATAATAGACCTAAAAGTTGGAGCATATGTATGGATTGTAGATGCTAAGTATCCAAATGGAAAAAGAGAGACGAAAAACGGCGTTTTGAAAATAACGGAACAATAAAAACACTCGACTTTACTTTTTGGGTGTAAAATCGGGTATAAAACTTGTAACTAATTCATTTTTAGAATCATTAGTGGAGCTGACGGCTCTATTCATACAATATCACAAAATTTCATTATATACATAAATACTTCTATA
>JAVBPN010000002.1:0-3513 GCA_031549585.1 Bacteroidales bacterium | reverse complement strand
CGATCCATCAAACGATGGCCTTCTTCAATAAATATACCTGTTGATTTACTGGATTTTTCTGTATAAGTATTCACTTTACCTTGCTTGGCTGTGTTATTCCTATATATGATATACGGTACAGGATCAGAAGTGTGCGTCCTTAATCGTAAAGGTGTGGGGTGGTCTGGGAGCACCAAGATAGAATAGTCTTCACCTGATGCATCCAAAGCGGCTTTGATGGGAGCTACTACATCACGGTCAATCAGTTCTATCGATTTTACCTTATTATCTACTTCGTGTCGGTGACCACATTCGTCCGGAGCTTCAATATGTAGGTATACAAAATCTTTACCGGCAGTGAGCAATTGATTAATAACGGCCTGCGCTTTGCCCGAAAAATTGGTATGGATATTTCCGGTTGCACCCTCTACCTCCACAGCGTCAAGGCCAGCACATATGCCAATACCAAGTATAAGGTCAACTGCGGATATTACGCTGCCCTTCAGTCCATACTTTTGCTCAAATCCAGATAAAGCAGGTTTGCCACCTTCTCCCCAGAGCCAAATGGAAGAGGCAGGCCGCAATCCGGCTTCTTTACGGCGGATATTTACCGGATGGTCGCGAAGCAAATCGACGCTTTTCAGCATTAATTGCAGCAACATTTCAGCATCCGGCCCCTGAGGTAAATATGTCGCGATGGAGCGTTCCAAAATATCATGTGGCGGGGTGAGGGTGTTTCCTTTATGCCCATTGTGCCATAGCAATAAATGGCGATAACTACGTCCGGGAAAAAAATGCAAAGCATCTGTATTCAGATGTTGTTGTATGGTATGAATCAACTCAGCGGCCTCTTTTGAGGTAATTTCGTCGCTGCTGTGGTCAATCATGGTTTTGGCCGCATAGGGTTCATCATCGCTCAAAGTAACAAGATTGCACCGGAAAGCGACATCTTTTTCGTCTAATTTTATACCCATACTCACTGCTTCCAAAGGCGATCGTCCGCTATAATATCTTCTCGGATCATACCCCATTACTGAAAGATTGGCCACGTCGCTGGCTGGAGGCATATCGTCCGGAACGGTTTTCACTAATCCGAGCTCTCCAAACTCTGCTAAATGGTCAATATTTGGTTTTTTGGCTACCTCAAGCGGAGTCTTGCCGTTTAATTCATCAACAGGCTCATCGGCCATGCCATCACCTAATATAACAACGTATTTCATTGATTCGTTTTATTTTAAGATCAAATGCCTGCTTATCACAAAATGGTTTTTCAGAAAAACTTACAAATACAATTGAATTTAACTGCATTTATGGAGATTTCGCACCTGCATGTGGTCACGTGTGCAAAGGTAAGAGAATTTCTGCAATCAAGACCGGACAATTTGTTTTCCTTATACTTGGATTTTAGTTTTATTGATGTAGAAAATGTTGACGCGAATGTGATTTTGGTGAAAATTGCAGGAGACTTATTGGGTAAATGTTTATTTTTGTATGATATTTACTTATTTGACTATTTTAATCGATAAGAAATGGATTTAATGCAATTTATGAAAAATGAGCTCCAAGCCGAGCTTACCAACAATATTCTGCCATTTTGGATGAATAAAATGGTTGATATCCACCGAGGTGGTTTTTACGGACGAATGGATGGGAATAATGTTTTACATCCGGATGCTGAGAAGGGAGGTATATTGAATGCCCGCATCCTGTGGACTTTTTCTGCGGCATATCGAACTTGTCAGGATATGCGTTATTTGGAAATAGCCCGTCGCGCTAAAGACTATATACTCGATTACTTCGTAGATGAGGTTTACGGAGGAACATATTGGACGGTCGAAGCAAGCGGAAGGCCTAAAGACACGAAAAAACAGATATATTCCATTGCCTTTACCATATATGCTTTGAGCGAATATTATCAGGCAGTAACCGATGAAGAGGCATTGTTGGTTGCCAAAGGCCTTTATTCTTTGATAGAGCATCATAGTTTTGACCGGAAAAAGAACGGATATTTCGAGGCGTACAGCCGTGAATGGGTCTTATTGGAAGATTTACGTTTGAGCGATAAAGATGCCAATGAAAAGAAAACCATGAATACGCATTTACATATTTTGGAGGCATATACCAATCTATTCCGGATATGGAAAGATGATCTTCTAACCAAGCAATTGAAAAACTTAATCGTTCTCTTTTTGGATAAAATTGTTGATAAGGAAACTTATAGCCAACGTCTTTTCTTTGATGAAAATTGGAATGTTAAGTCGGATATTATTTCATACGGACATGATATCGAAGCTTCATGGTTATTGTATGAGGCGGCCTCTGTGTTAGGTGATGCAACAATCATTGCTCAAGTAAAAGATGTTACGTTGAAGATGGTTGATGCAGCCTGCAAGGGTTTGCAACCGGACGGAAGCCTCATTTATGAGCGTAATGCTCAAACCGGACATGTTGATGAAGACCGTCATTGGTGGGTACAAGCTGAGGCTGTGGTAGCGTTGGTCAATGCATATCAATTGACAAATAATGCCCAATACTTGGATCAAGCCCAACGCGCTTGGGAATATATCAAAAATAATTTGGTTGATCATCAGGAAGGGGAATGGTTTTGGAGCATATTGCCAGATGGAACACCCAACCATCATGATGATAAGGCTGGATTTTGGAAATGCCCGTATCACAATGGCCGGATGTGCATGGAAATCATACATCGAAGCAAGACTATGGGATAGTTGCCATAAATATTGTTCTCTATTGGGATTAATTGTCGATATTTCTACAACTGATATTTAATCTACTATTTACTTGTGCTTAATTTGCTGACTATTACCAAATAATCTTATTTGGAAGGGCGTCTTTTCCTGTTTGGTAAACTTTCTCCCTTAAAGATTGTTCTCATTTTGGCTATGTTATTCAACCATTCAATTGATAATTTATTCAAATGACTGAAATTCGACGTGGTAAAATAAAATGTTTTCGTTTATTAATTCTAGGAATCATTTTTTCTTACTCTTTAGGAGAACTTTTTGCGCAAGAAGGTGCTAATAAGCAAATCAATCCCTATCACAAACACTATGCTGATAGTTTAAAAACGATGGAATACAAACCTGTATTTCCCTTATTAGCGCGTCGAGCATATAAAAGAGGGTACGATATACCTTTGCCTTATGGCATCAGTGCTACATATTTTTACATGCGCCAAAATATTAACATTGAAAGTACCAATATCGGATTTAATGGTGGAGAGCAGGTCGATTTGTCATCTTATCTCCAATACGGCGATGTGATTAACACAACCAACATATTTACTGTACGGCCGGATTTATGGGTGCTACCATTCTTGAATGTATATGCTATAGTGGGGACAGGAAAATCAGAAGTTGTGGTACCTCTTGTACAGCCAGCTACTTTTAGTACTACGCAGGATTTTAATGTGCGGTCAGCCGGGTTTGGCGTAACATTAGCCGGAGGAATGGGGCCTGTTTTTTTTACATTAGACAACAATATGGCTTGGGCTTGGTTAGATGTGGTAGAAAA
>JAVBPN010000363.1:0-3240 GCA_031549585.1 Bacteroidales bacterium | reverse complement strand
GATTTTCCTCCTGTTGCCTTTAAGGGTTACCTCGGTATAGGCGCTCAGGTAGATACCTTTTTCGGTGAACCGGGCGCTGTCGATACCGATGATGTACCGGTTGCCGCCAACGGTCTTCTTGATCCCTACCGGCAGGTTCGCCAGGCTTTCGGCTGTAAGCTCGCCTACAATGCGGTTGTTTTGCTCGATACCTGCTATCAAGGAGGCAATGTGCTGCTCCATGGGGGTAAGCACGGGTTCCTGAGAATGTACAGGAAGATTGGTCAGGAAAAAACCAAAGAAAACAAGCATACAGAACCGAGATACTTTAAACATGTCTGATTTATTTTTAGGTCAAGATCGAATCATTACCAATGCTGCTCAACAATTTGTTTATAAATTATATTTTATCAATAAAAATATCCTTATCTATTATCTTGAGTCTATTATCTTGTTCGTCAAAATAATTGAATAAGTATTCAAAATCAACCTTATATTGATTTATAAAAGAGTGTGGCAATACCAATAAGTTTCTAATGAAATCTTCTTTTGTAAAGATGTTATCATCGTTATGAATATACTTATTTCTATTTAGAGTACCTTGCATCATACCTACCAATCCAAATATACACCATGGAGGACGATGATTTGTTATAGCTTGTATCATTAAAAAATCATAATATGGCTTATTTTTTAAAGCTATATCAAACTCTTTTTCAAATTCATCATGACTTTTAATGTCATCTGCACCCCAAGTCGTTTTAATCCAAGTGTTTAAATCCCATTCAAGTGATAATTCTTCATCTTTAGGATTATATGGTCTAATATTTTTATATTTTAAATGATCACTTCGAAGTAAAACACCTAATGCATAAAATGAACTATTAATATTTTTGTTTTTCTCTGTCTCAAAAAACAAATCATATTTATCATTAAACACTTTTGATAATATTTTAAAATCGTATTCCATCTATTTTTTTAAATTCATCAATTAATATAATTTTTGCAGTCCCATCAGGATAAACAATTCCGATTTTTTTTGCTAAATTAATATCCTTAGAGACAGTTACAATTGCATCAATAACACCTTGATTTATTATCTCTGGAGTTGCGTTAGAGTTTTTAGAGATATTAAAGATAACACCGTCAGCTTCACTTCTTATATCTGGATTCATAACATAATCTCGAACATTTGTCCTCATACCATTTGGAGAAGTTGCCTTTACATTTTTTAAATCAAAAATCCCTTCACCTATTACTTCTACATCAGGAGTTGGTATACCTTCCGCAGACTTTTCACTTAATAATTTAACTTTATGCCCTTTCCCGGCCAGTGCTTCACTTGCGAAAAATTCCGCTTCACTATCTATGTCCCCTATTCTTACATTATGTTTATTGTGTAGAACAACGTAACCACCCGTTTCACTATTAAACATTTCTTTCTTTGTAAAGGGATTGGTTTTTATCCACTCTGAACTGAAGGCGTCAAATTCTTTTCTTGCTGTGGCGACTATGAGTGCTTTCCCAGTTCCCTCAGTTGTATGTCCTGCATATTCTGCATAGTCACTTAATCGCGCATCTTCAATTTCGGCAACATGATTTGGATATTTTTTCTTTGCCTGATTTGCAGCATTATCCAAAATGGTTTCTACATCCTTCTGTTCTGTTGCATTAAGTGAATTTTTAACATTAGAATAACTGATTTTTAACCCTTTTATACTTGCTATAACATCTATACTCATAGATGTTGCTCCCCAAGCGAGTTGAAAATATGTCCAATTTTCAAGGAATTTCCGGCCTTCCTCTGTTTTCTGTAGCTTATCAGCAAGCGCATCCTGAATGACAATATCAGAAGCTCCTATTCCCATGTCTAAAATAGCTTTTGATGTGAGAATCCACTTACCTGCTTGAGTTGACGCTGTTGCAGCAGCCTTAATTTCGGCAACACCAACAGCAAATAAGCCAACATCGAGTGCTAACTTGCCACCCCTGATCAATCGATTCTTGTTTTCTTCATTGAACAGTGCATATGCAAAGTATGCAGGCATTTTCATCTTGACTCCCTCATAAAAGTTTGTTCCTTTATAATTGAAATCATCAATAAAATGTACCCAAATCCAATCGAATGGTTCTGATTCAACTGGTGTTATTTTACCAGTAATTTTACTACGTGAAGTTAACTGTATCTTACCATTCTTGTCGAACCATTCACTTTGTGCATGCCCGGTCCAGAACCCAGGTTTAAATGGTATAAGCTTCCAGTTGAGTACTGCCCAATCCAAGGTACAGTCATTGCATGGCTTATAGCTTCTTGACCAACCGGAAATTGTGGAAACGAAGTCGGCAAACGCTTCGCCGTCCAGACCATTTGCATCTTTAGTGAGCATGGCCAACAAATGAGGAAAGCCGTTCAAATCGCTTCGTTTGTCAACCAATTTATCAAGTAAATCTGACTGCTGATTTTGGGGAGCATGAGTAAAAAGCCGGACAATTGCCCATTCAGAATCAGGCTTGTTAAATAACCCATTTTTAGCTATTTTAATAATAGCTTGAATTCGGTCTTCCAAAGTAATCTCACTGATAGCATCATCAGGAAGTGCAGCCAGATATTTTATCGATAAATCAACATCATCCGATTTTAATTGTGCTTTCAACTGACTATACCAAGTCTTTTTGTCTACAAAAAGGTATGATTTTATACGATTCAGATCATCATGGTATATAAGGATTTCGAATGCATGTTTATCTTGATCAATGGATGAGGATGCTGGTATTGCGCCAATTATTGCATATCGCTTTTTGTCATATGTTGTACGCTCATATTCATCGTATTTTTCAGAGGGTGTGCTGAGCATTAACTTACTATTAGCTGTTACAGCCAGAAATTTATATTCCTTTTCTGAACTGGTTAGTTTGATGTTAGAAGTTGAAACATAAAAAGGCTCAAAAGCGGTATTTTTATTATTCACATAATTGTAGCGGAATTGTTCAATGGCTCGTCGAGTCCCTCCTTCATTTGGTCGACTATAAGCCATTTGCATCATCCCATCCTCATCCCTCTCAAACAGCCCAATCACCAACCCCGGTGCATGTATCGCGTCCCATTGATGTTTCACATAGTCTGTTCCCCAATTGTAATCCATCAGGTTATCCGTAGTCGATTCTGCTATCCGGTATTCGCTATCAAACGTATGTTTCAGTTTGAACATACCATGCCCCAGTTCATGGGCAATGGTACGGCCAATGATCTCGTTTTTGGAC
>JAVBPN010000208.1:0-6298 GCA_031549585.1 Bacteroidales bacterium | reverse complement strand
TGTTTTATGAAAGGCGTAAATAAAAGTAAATAAGGTAAATTTTATTTACTTTATTTACATTATTTACTCTATTTATGATTTAATCATTTTCAAAAAATACTCATGCACCCTTGCATCATTTGTCAATTCAGGATGAAAGCTGGCTGCCAGCATGTTTTTTTGTCTAACCCACACCGGTACGCCTTCCCATTTAGCTAATACTTCAACATCGTTGCCGATTTTTGAAATACGTGGAGCTCTTATAAAAAGAGCAGAAACAGGAGTATTGTAAACAGTGTTTTCTATCTTGGCTTCAAAACTTTCTATCTGCGCACCGTAAGCGTTACGTTCCACTTCAATGTCCATCAAAGCAATAAGGTTGTCTTTTTGTTTGTCGGTACTTTTGGAAAGTAAAATCATACCCGCACAAGTCCCGAAAACAGGCATGCCTTCGTTGATCCTTTGTCGCATAGGCTCAAACAAACCATACCAGTTCATCAGTTTTCCCATGGTGGTGCTTTCGCCTCCAGGCAAGATCAATGCATCCACCTGCATCAGCTCTTCCGCCGTACGTACATAGATTACCTCTTGTCCGAGTGATTGCATCACTTCTCCGTGTTTTTGGTAGGCGCCTTGCAGCGCGAGTATTCCTATCTTTGCCATATTGTTTCTTAATTGTCAATTGACAATTGTCAATTAATTAAACACCTCTGTTCGCCATCATATCTTTTTCATCCATTGTGCGGATGTCAATGCCAACCATTGGTTCGCCAAGATCTTCGGATAAAATAGCCAATTTATCAGGATTGTCAAAATAAGTACAAGCTTCAACAATTGCTTTGGCACGTTTTACAGGATCTCCTGATTTGAAAATACCGGACCCAACAAACAAAGCTTCAGCACCCAATTGGCGCATCAACGATGCATCAGCAGGAGTAGCAATACCACCGGCTGAAAAGTTTGGTACAGGAAGTTTTCCTGTTTCTGCAATTTCTAAAACAAGCTCAAAAGGTACTTGCAAATTTTTAGCTTCAACCATCAATTCGTCTCTTCTCAACATTTGAATTTGTTTGATTTGACGGATAACTGTACGCATGTGACGAACAGCTTCAACAACATCACCTGTACCCGGCTCGCCTTTGGTTCTGATCATTGCAGCACCTTCGGCAATGCGGCGCAATGCTTCGCCAAGGTTACGGCAGCCACAAACAAATGGAACTTTAAAATCATGTTTGTAAACATGGTAAACATCATCGGCAGGAGTAAGCACTTCACTTTCGTCGATGAAGTCAACACCTAAAGATTCAAGAATTTGAGCTTCTGCAATATGACCAATGCGGCATTTGGCCATCACCGGAATAGTTACGGCAGCTTTGATCTCTTTGATCATTTTAGGGTCGCTCATACGTGCAATACCACCGTCTTTACGAATGTCGGCAGGAACTCTTTCCAATGCCATAACGGCGCATGCACCTGCATCTTCTGCGATTTTTGCTTGTGTTGGGTTAGTTACGTCCATAATAACGCCGCCTTTAAGCATTTCAGCCAATCCAACTTTTGTTTTCCACGTAGATTTTTCTTTGTTTTCCATAATTTTATTGGGCTTTTAAGCCTTTTTATTGTGATTTTAATTAATTTTCGAAATGCAAAGATAGTAAAAAATTAGGAATTAAGAATTACTAATTAGGAATTATTTATAAAAAAATAAATTTTATAAAATTATTAATTAATAATCAATGAATTACAAGATAATTCTTAATTTCTAATTTCTAATTCCTAATTTTTGCGTAACTTTGTTACTTATTTTAACGCATGAACAACATTAATGTATTTTTTGCCGGTCTTGATATAGGCTCTACTACTGCTAAATTGGCTGTATTGGATGATAATTTGAATGTTGTTTATTCTGATTATCGCCGGCACAATACCAAAGTGTTGGAAGTGCTGCAAGAACTTTTTGCTGATTGTGACAGGTTTTTTAATGAGCCAATATTACTGAAATTGGCTGTTACCGGTTCTGCCGGTATTGGAATATCTGAAAAGCTTGGTATTCCTTTTGTTCAGGAAGTTGTTGGTGCAACAGAAGTTATCCGTAGGAAATATCCCGAGGTAAGAACTCTTATTGATATTGGAGGTGAAGATTCCAAAATGATATTTTTTAGTGACAATAAAGCTCCGGATATACGAATGAACGGTAATTGTGCCGGAGGAACTGGTGCTTTTATTGATCAGATGGCTTCTTTGTTAAATATTCCAATGGAAGAGCTTGATAAATTGGTGGCAACAGCTCAACAGATTTATCCCATCGCTTCCCGTTGCGGGGTGTTTGCCAAAACAGATGTTCAAAATCTTGTAAGCCGGAAGGTTTCCAATGCAGATATCATGGCATCGGTATTTCAGGCAGTAGCCGTACAAGCCATGAATACGTTGGCCCGTGGATTTGATATTGCTCCCAAAGCAATGTTTATCGGAGGACCGTTTACTTTTATTCCTCAGTTGAGTGTTACATTTAAACGAGTCTTAGGACTGTCGGATGATCAGGTTGTTCAGCCTACTCATCCTGAATTGCTGCCCGCAATGGGTGCTGCTATTGATACGGAAGTAGAGCATTTTCACATATCACCGGAAGAGCTGATCAAAAAGATTCAAGCAATTGATGAAAGCAAAGCTGTGGAAACACATAGGCTGCAACCGTTGTTTGAGTCTGATCAATTTGAAGAAAAATGGTTAAACTCCCGTGTTTCAAAGAAAATCGAAATAGTAGAATTAAGTGATTATACTGGTAAAACTTGTTGTATCGGAGTGGATTCCGGCTCAACAACTACCAAAATAGTTGCATTGGGCGAAAAACAAGAATTGCTTTTTAGTTATTATTCGCCTAACAGGGGAAATGCTATAGAAGCTGTAACCATTGGATTAGAGGAGTTCTATAAAAAAATAAAAGAAAATAATTCAACAATAAAAATAGTGCAAACCGCTGTTACCGGTTATGGTGAAGACCTCATCAAAGCTGCTTTCGGAATGGATATTGGTATGGTGGAAACCATTGCGCATTATACTGCAGCCGAGTTTTATTTTCCGGGTGTGAGTTTTGTGATGGATATCGGCGGACAGGATATGAAAGCTATTTTTGTTCAGAATAATCAGGTGAATCGTATAGAACTTAATGAATCTTGTTCATCGGGTTGTGGTTCATTTATTGAGAATTTCGGAGCGTCATTAGGTTATAAAGTAACCGATTTTGCCCAATTGGCATGCGATGCCAAGGTGCCTTGTGATCTGGGAACGCGTTGCACCGTGTTCATGAATTCGAAAGTGAAACAAGCTTTGCGTGAAAACGCTACAACAGCAGATATTGCTGCAGGTTTGGCTTATTCTGTTATTAAAAATTCTTTGTTCAAAGTGTTAAAACTAAAAAGTGTTGATGAGTTGGGCGAAAGAATTGTGGTGCATGGAGGAACATTCAAAAATCCTGCCATCCACAGGGCGTTGGAAGTGCTTACCGGTAGGAAAGTGGATATTTGTTCCATTCCCGAATTAATGGGAGCTGTTGGCGCAGCAATAACAGCTCAACGGCTTTACCTTCGCAACAGAAATATTACACAATTTATAGGTCTTGATAAGCTTGAAACTGTTGCACAATATACTTCGCAACCGTTACGTTGTAAAGGTTGTGATAATAATTGTGCCATTACAAAATTTGTTTTTCATAATAACGAGGTTTTTTATTCAGGAAATAAATGTGAAAAAATATTTGCCAATAAAGGTAATACAAGCGAAAGAGGTACTAATCTTTATGAAGTAAAAAATAAGTTGTTTTTTGATAGGAATGTTAAACCGCTTATCAAAATAAAAAAGAATATCCGCATTGGTATCCCTCGGGCGTTGGGTATTTATGAAAATTATCCTTTTTGGAACACTTTGTTTAAATGTTGTGGATTGGAAGTTGTTTTATCGCCTGTTTCCACTATGGATATTTATTTGAAAAGTATGGGAACTGTGATGTCGGATAGTATTTGTTTTCCTGCAAAATTGATGCATGGGCATATTTTTCAGTTGATTGATCAAAAGGTTGACAGAATTTTTTATCCGATGATTGTGTTTGAACAAAAAGAATTTGAGAAAGCACAAAATACCTATAATTGTCCTATTGTCAGTGGTTATGGAGATGTGATCCGTAGTGCGATTGATCCTGCATCAAAATATAATATTCCTATTGATAGTCCTGCCCTCAACTTTGCAGATGATAAATTGTTGCGAAAAGCTTGCTACGAATATGTGAAACAGTTTGGTGTAAGCAAAGTAGAATTTTTAAGAGCATTCTATAAAGCGAAAAAAGTTTTTGCTGATGTAAAGCAAAGGCTTACTGATGAAGCCAAGTGTGTGATTGAACGTGCCGAAAAAGAAAACAGAAGTTTAATTATTCTTGCCGGGCGTCCTTACCATGCCGATCCGCTCATTAATCATAAAACACCTGAGATGCTGGCGGAGATGGGTATTGATGTTATTCCGGAAACGTTGCTGCCTTTTGATGCATTGAAAGATCTGCAGGTCGTGTCGCAATGGGCTTATCCTAATCGTGTATATCATGCGGCACAATGGGTAGCCGAGAGAGGGCATAATGTGCAAATGGTGCAGTTCAATTCTTTCGGTTGCGGACCTGATGCTATTTCAGTGGATGAGGCTACGGATATTTTAAAAACTGTTGGGAAAAATCATACGATTATCAAAATTGATGAAATAACAAGTGTTGGCTCTGTACGTTTGCGTTTGCGTTCAATGATAGAATCGCTGCAAATTAATAATGCCAAGCAGATTACGGCACCTAAAGAGCGTGTTACAACAGCTGTTTTTGAAGAAAAAGATAAACATAGAACTATTTTGGCACCATATTTTGCCGATTTTTATTCGCCTTTGATACCAAGCCTTTTAAAACTTTCCGGATACAATTGCATTAATCTACCTAAGCCTGATAAATTGTCGGTACAAGAGGGATTGCGTTATGCCAACAATGAAATTTGTTATCCTGCAACGATTGTAGTGGGAGATATTATCAAAGCGTTGAAATCCGGAAATTATGATCGTAATGAAGTTGCGGTGGGCATTACACAAACCGGCGGACAATGTCGTGCATCAAGTTATATTTCATTGATAAAAAAAGCAATGATAAATGCCGGTTTTGCCGATGTGCCGGTGGTTTCAGTGAATACCGACGGATTGGGAAAAGACGAACAGCCCGGTTTTGTTATTCCTTGGGGGAAAATTGCTAAAACTACGCTTATCGCAATGATCTTTGCCGATGGTATTTCCCAGATGTATTTTTCCACAGTAGTGAGGGAAAAGAATAGAGGAGATGCTGAAAAATTGAAAGATTTGTATTTGAAAAAAATACAGCCTTTGTTTGAAAGCAATAATGCTAAGGCTATCCTGAAATTGCTTAAAGAAGCGGTTAACGATTTTAATAAAATAGAAATTGTTGAAGGTGATTTTCCTAAAATCGGTATTGTAGGTGAAATTTATATTAAATATAATTCTTTTGGACAACAATATATTGTGGATTGGCTTGTAGAACAAGGTGTAGAAGTGGTAGTGCCGCCTATTATCGATTTCTTTATGCAGGTGTTTGTTAATGTGGATGCCAACAATAAAGCCAATCTTCGTAAAGTTGGCTTTGTAGATATGATTTATGATTTTTACGAAAATTATGTTAACCGGATTATAAGGCGCAGCGATAAAATTCTTTCAAACTATAGGTTTTATTATAAAAATCATGATATCCGTGATATTTCTTTGAAAGCGGAGTCTATTGTGAATTTAGCCAATCAATTTGGTGAAGGGTGGCTTATTCCTGCCGAAATTGCTGCATTTGCCGAACATGGTGTCAATCATGTAATCAGCGTTCAACCTTTTGGATGTATTGCAAATCAAGTGATATCAAAAGGTGTGGAAAAACGTATGAAAGATCTTTATCCGAAATTAAATCTTCTTTTCCTTGATTTCGATGATGGTACAAGCGAGGTAAATATTATTAACCGCTTACATTTCATGGTGAAGCATGTTCATCAATAAATAGGCTTTTGTGGTGAGCATTTTGATGATTTACTGTTTTGTATTAACAAAAATACAACTTCATAATCAATTAGTTATGCAAAAAAGTTGAAAACTTTTAGAATAATATTGCAAAAAAATTTTTCTTATAAAATAATTTTTCGTATATTTGCAAATTAGTTAAGTAAGGCATTTTGATAAAAAATCCTAAAATAGAGAGATAATAACATAAATTGAAATACTATGAAAAAAAATATTCTTATAACATTAT
>JAVBPN010000243.1:0-6537 GCA_031549585.1 Bacteroidales bacterium | reverse complement strand
CTCGTTTTCCATTTCGGGGACAGTGCTTGATCAGTTTAAGCTATATGCACCCGAAGTTTTGGATAGCTTCCGAGCTTTAGCCGATACGGGATGTGTCGAATTTGTAGCAGGTCCCGATGCTTATTCACTGGCATCATTGGTAAACAAAGAAGAATTCATATCCCAAGTCAATTCTCATAAAGAAAAGATTGCTAATCTGTTCGGAAAACAAGTTGGAAAAGTTTTCTGTAACAGCAACATGATTTATAGCAATGATATCGGCTCCGTGATCGAAGAAATGGGATTTCAGGGTGTACTTACCGAAGGAGCCAAACATATCCTGGGGTGGAAAAGTCCTAACTACATTTATTGTTCGGCTACCAACCCACGTCTGAAACTCTTATTACGTAATTACAAACTAAGTGATGACATCCGGTTCAATTTCTCCGTCCACGCATGGAGCGAATACCCATTGACAGCAGAAAAAATGGTACACTGGATGGGATTATTAGATCCAAAAGAAGAAGTAGTCAATATCAGTCTTGATTATTCCACATTTGGCGAAAAACAGGCAGTTTCAACGGGAATCTTCGAATTTCTCCGTTACCTACCTAAAATAGCACTCAAGAAAAAGTTTAGCTTTGCTACGCCAACAGAATTGCTCGATTTACAGCCAATCGCGCCACTTAGTATCCATTACCCGATTTCATGGACTGACGAGGAACGTGACCTCACAGCATGGCGAGGCAACGAGTTGCAACTGGAAGCATTTGACAAACTTTATCAATTAACCGAACGGGTAAGACAGACTCCCGATCCGAAAATAAAAATCGACTGGAAATACCTCCAAGCAAGTGATCATTTCCGGTTCATGAGTACCAAATTTTACTCTACCGGACGACGTACTCCATACAACCCGTACGAATCACCTTACGATGCTTTCATCAACTATATGAATGTACTATCTGACTTCACCATGCAATTACAAAAAGTGAATGCGCCTGCTGAAAAAGTTGATGTAAAAGCACTCGAATTTGAGTTGGTTGAAAAAGACAAGCAGCTAAAAATAACCAAATTACAATTGGATAAATTGCGGACAACTATTGCCAAAGCCATGCAAGATGACGATGAGATCGAGATAGAGGAACCTGTAAAAAAGGCTACGACTTCGAAAAAGGGAGCAATAGCTTCGGCAACAAAGACAATAAAAGCCACAGCTGAGAAAAAAGATTCGGCTGCAAAAACATCCTCCGCAAAAAAGACCACAACAAAAGCTTCTTCTAAAGCGACAGCTTCAAAAAAAGCTACATCAAAGTAATTGTGACATTTGTTGTAGTAGAGTATTTTTTGCATTTCGTCAAAAGGATATCCATGAAAACGGGTATCCTTTTTCGTTTGCCAATTGTTGTATATTTGGTAGTAAATGTATGTATAATATCGTTTATCTCTTATTTTACCCAAAATGTCCCATTCTAAATCAGCTAAAAATAAATACGGACAAAAAAGTAACATGTTGCCCGGAACACCTGTATACACGGGAAATGTTAACATTATACCAAGGATGATGTGTGTATGCTATGATGAAACCACATGTACTATCAAAAATTTCAATCAGCTTTCCGATTTTACTCCTAATGTTTGTAAAGAAAAGTACTGGTTACACATTTGCGGACTCAACGAGGCGGAACAAATAGCTATGTTGGGAAAAACATTACATTTGCACCCTCTGTTGATTGAGGACGTGTTAAATGTGAATAAGCAACCTAATATTGAGGAATTTGATAACTGTGTGTTAACTGTCCTAAAATACTTTAACCCAACCACTACCGACGACATGCCCTGCCTGGAGCAAATCAGCTTGGTATTGGCAGAAAATTATGTATTGTCGTTTCGCGAAAACGACCAACCACTATTTGACAAGATACGGAATGCGCTTGAAAATAATATCGGCAAAGTCCGTAATAAAGGTTCCGACTACTTATTTGCCCTGCTGTTGGATAGAATCGCCGACAGTTATTTACCCGAAATGGATAAAACAGAAGAATTACTAGTAGAAGCAGAGGGGCAAATCCTAAACGATGAAAAAGAAACAAATATTCGCGAAATGATCTTGCGTAACAGAAAACGTTATCAAGTATTGAAAAAAGCAGTTCTTCCACTTAAGGAATCGTTTCCACGGCTGATGCGACTTGACAAGACCTTGATTGAAAAGTCAACTATTACATATCTTCGGGACGTGTTTGATCATATCGATTTTGTATCCCGCTCCATCGATTCCTATCACGAAATGCTACTTAGCCTAATGAACTTGTATACGTCCAACAACGATCTGAAAATGAATCGTATCATGCAACGGCTGACCGTCGTTTCCACAGTTTTTATTCCGCTCAGTTTCCTTGTCGGCGTATGGGGCATGAATTTTGACATTATGCCTGAGCTTCATTGGAGCTATGGGTACTTGGTTGCTTGGGCGTTATTGCTTGGTACTGGCATTTCCATTTGGGTATATTTGAAAAAGAAAATGTACTGATCAATGTTGATAAAATTACTTTTAACTTTTTAGTTGACTGTAAATCTTTTTTTATTACTTTTGCTTTTATATACTCTTTTTGGTGTGAAACAAAAAATATAAACAAAGAGGGTTACATTTTGTCTGCCAACAACGACAAAAAATATCACATCAGCGTGTTGATCAGGCAATAAATTAGGAAATACCGACGTTAGTACTTAACCACAAAAGCGACATTGCATGCTCAAGCACTCGGCCATTCCTGTTTTCATACTCTTACTATTCCTTACTTTTTCGTGTTCGCAGGATACGAACATGGCTACGTATACAGTGTCTCAAAGTGATTTTACCAATGTCCTGCTTGTGGAAGGCGCTGTTGAGCCAGTACTTTCTACAACGCTCACAGGTCCGAGATATTGTGACGGGGTGGTACAATTTCTTGTTGATGATGGCGTACATGTTGAAAAAGACCAGGTAGTGTGCATTATCGAATACCAGGAACTACAGAATCAATACGACCAGATAATAATCGCCCTCGAAAACGCCGAAGCAGGCCTCAACAAGACAAAAGCCGACCTGAATATGCAATACGCCCTACTGGAAGCTCAGGTAAAAACCAATGAGGCCGACACGAAAATATCGCAGATGGATTCGCTACAATTGGCTTTTTACACGCCTAACCAAAGGAAAATAAAAGAACTGGAGCTGAAAAAAGTAAGTGTAGAAAAAAACCGATATGAAAAAAAACTGAAAGCACTCAAAGTAATCCAGCAATCAGAGATCAGAAAGTGGGAATTGGAAATACAAGGACTCCGGGCGCAAGTACAATCCGTTAAAGAACGGGTGGATGCCCTGACCCTAAAAGCCCCCCGGGGTGGCTTGACCATAAGAGCTACTTGTTGGCTTACCGGGAAGAAATACCAAGTAGGTGATCCCGTATGGGGTATGATGCCATTAGTAATCATTCCTGAGTATAATGAAATGAAGGTGAAGATTATGGCTTCGGAAACAGATTATAAGAACATCAATATCAACGACTCTGTCAACTATACGTTTGATGCTATGCCTGGCAACACCGGGTCGGGAAAAATACTTAAAAAAGCACCCATAGGCCAGCCCTATAAAGAAGGGGGAAAAGTGAAATTCTTCGAGATCGAAGCATCCGTCGACAGTGTGTTTACCATGCCTGAACCAGGATTTACAGCCAATTGCCACATTATCCTGAAACAGACAAAAAATGTGGTTTCGGTGCCCCAGATCGCAATATTCGAGGAAGATTCGATGAAAGTCGTTTTCGTGCAGAATAAAAAGGGATACGAAAGACGGCAGGTGTTGACCGGGCTTTCGTCACCCAAAGAATCGGTTATTACTGCGGGATTGACGAACGGGGAGATTATTGCCTTGATGAGGCCAAAGCCTTCATTGGTAAAGGAAAAGACAACATTGCCCGACTCGCTGATCAAGGCGCCCGGAACACCTCCGCCCGCATCGGAATCACCTGTTGGACAAAGTGCTGCCGGGGTTGCTCCTACCCTACCCTGACCGTGACGTGTGACAAAAACATAATTTATAAACCATGGGAAATATTAGTTTTAGAAAGATTCGCAAATTCGGCTTGTTTCTTTTGCTTGTTGTTTTCTCTCTCGCATGCAAGAATAAAGACACGCAACAAGTACCAATAGGAAAGGTAACAAAAGGGATATTCTACATCGACATGCACGAAGAAGGCGAACTTGAGGCTATCAATGCGATTAATATATCATCGCCGTCCATTTCGTGGAGGTTTGGCAGCAACATGAAAATATCTTACCTCGTGAAAGACGGCACAGAAGTAAGCGCTGGCGATACGGTTATTATTTTCGATCCATCGGATGTAAACAAAGGCATCACCGAAGCCCAGGGGGGACTGGAGATAAGCACCGCTGAACTGGAAAAGATAAAGGCTCAACAGGATTCGGACCTCGAAGAACTAAAGGCTGAATATGAAGTAACCCGCATATCGCACGAAATTTCCAAGATAAAATTCGAGCAGGCTGAATATGAATCTGATATCATGAAGAAGCAGATTCAATTGAATCTCGAAAAAGCGGCAATAGCCCTCGATAGAGCAAAGGAACAGATTGACAACCGGGTCAAAATCAATGTGGAGGAAATCAAACAGAAAAACCTATCCATCGAACAGGACAAAGCCAAGCTTGAAGAAGCTAAAGATGCCTTAAGACAACTCACTGTGACAACCCGTTCGCCCGGAATCGCCATTCTCAACCGCAACTGGAGCAGCGGTAATAAATACCAGGTAGGCGACCAGGTATGGACCGGACAACCACTTATTTCATTGCCTGACTTGTCGCAGCTCAAAGCCACAGTAAAGATCAATGAAGTAGATATTGCTAAAATAACCAAAGGCTTGGGAGTGGAAATAAAACCCGATGCTTTTTCGGAAAGCAAGTTTACAGGTAAAGTTAGTTTGGTGGCAAACCTGGCGATCAACAAGGACGGTTCATCCAAAATAAAAGTATTTCCCGTAGAGATATACCTGGATAAAGTCCATGAGAACCTGCTGCCCGGATTAACCGTAAGTTGCCGGATCATCATCGACAAATTGGAAGGTGTGCTGTATGTACCAATCGAAGCAATTCGCTCCGAAGCTGGCAAGAACTTCGTATATAAGAAATCAGGTAGCGGATACGAAAAGGTTGATGTGGAAACAGGACGGAGTAATTCCGATTTTACCATTATCGCCAACGGGTTGAATGAAGGCGATGAAATTGCATTGGTCAATCCGTTCCACGAAGCCAAGACCAGCAAAGAAGCCACCACCACTCAAGAAAAACAGCCATGAAAATATACCGGACCATATTATTTTCTCTTGCTGTTTCGTTGTTTCTTATTTCATGCGGAAGTAAAGGTGACAAGAAAGAAAATGAAGAAAGCACTTTCGGAGGCAAAACCATCATCGAAACCGGAACACTTGAAGCCATCAACAATAAGTTGTTCATATTACCCCGTTATTCGTTGTACTGGTGGGATATGCGGATTATCGGGATTGCTGAACACGGAACGATGGTCAACGAAGGCGATTCGATTATACAGGTAGACCCGTCGGAAGTCAATAAATTCATTCTCGAAAGAGAGACCAATCTCGAAACACAACTTGCTAATCTTGAAAAGATGCATGTAGATCAGGCCAATAGAATCAGTGACTTGGAATCAAAGATTAGGGGTGAAATAGCATCTTTTAACCTGAAAAAAATCGAACTGGAGTCATCCCGTTTCGAGACGGAACGTCAACGTGCAATCAAAAAACTGGAATTCCGGCAGGCCGAAATCAATCTTGCAAAAGAGAACCGTAAGTTGGAGCTTGCCAAGGTCATTATTGCCAACGAACTAAAAATACAGGAAATAAGGGTTAAACAAATACAAAATGACCTGGAGGATTTCAAAAGAATAGTGCCTTTGCTCACTATACGTACTCCTGTAGCGGGTGTATTCCAACGCGGACGGAATATGCGTACTGGCAGCATGCTCAATGCCGGTGATATGGCTTTCCCGAGCTACAGCATGGGAAATGTGCCTGAACTGAAGTGGATGAAAATAACCACATTTGTCAACGAGAATGACTTTCTCAAAATAAAAGTGGGACAAAAAGTCACTGTACGTCTTGATGCCTTGCCCGATATCGACTTTAAAGGTGTGATATCGTACATTGGGAGATTGTGCCATCCGAGGGAACCCAATTCGCGGCAAAAAGTTTTCGATGTGGAAGTAAAGATGGTGGAACCTGACGAAAGGTTAAAGCCAGGTATGACAGTAAGTTGTGAATTTTTAGCAAGTAATTGATTATGCATTTCAAAGAGAATATACGTTTAGCAATCAGTGGCTTAATTGATCATAAGATACGGTCGTTTCTCACCATGTTGGGCATTATTTTTGGAGTTGCATCCGTAATAGCAATGCTTTCGATTGGCGAAGGAGCTAAACGTGAAGCTATAGCTAAATACCAGGACCTGGGGGTGAATAACATCATCATACGTGAAAAAAAACTTTCG
>JAVBPN010000133.1:0-4807 GCA_031549585.1 Bacteroidales bacterium | reverse complement strand
ATTAACGCCGGTAATATTTAATGCATGTTCGACATGGGGTGCTTTCTCTGCTATCTTTACTACCTTTTGTACCAATGAATCCGTACGTTCCAAAGATGCTCCCGGAGGTAATGTGACCATACCCAATACTCCGCCACTGTCTTCTTGAGGGACAAATCCTGATGGAATGGTTCTCAACAAGAAAACCATGATTATACCGGCAATAGCAATGATACATAAAGCGATCCATCGATGTGTTGTCTTTCCCAAAAAAGTTAATGCCGACTTATATTTATGGACAGTAGCCGTAAACCCCACATTGAAATAATAATAAAAACGTTTCAAAAAACTTTTCCTTTCTGCATGAGGTTTTAGGAATATAGCACACAAGGCAGGGCTTAATGTTAAAGCATTGATAGCCGATATTACAATAGCAATTGCTAGTGTCAGACCAAACTGCTTAAAGAACACACCACTTGTTCCGCCTATGAAACTCACAGGAATGAATACTGCTGCCATTACTAATGTGATAGAAACAATGGCCGGTGCAATTTCTTCTAATGCTTCATACGTAGCTTTTTTAGGGTCTTTTTCCCCGGCGTCGAGTTTTGCATGTACTGCTTCAACTACCACAATAGCATCATCCACAACAATCCCGATAGCCAAGACAAGGGCAAAAAGAGTCAGCAGATTGATGGAAAATCCGAATAGCAACAAGAAAAAGAATGTGCCGACAATGGCAACAGGAACGGCGACCGCTGGAATAATGGTTGAACGGATATCCTGTAAGAAAATGAATACAACAATAAAAACGAGAATAAAGGCCTCAATCAATGTATGGATAACTTTGCGGATAGATTCCGACAAAAATTCATTCGCATCGTTCACATAAGTTATTTTCAACCCTGATGGGAAACTTTCAGAAGCAATCGCTAATTCAGCTTTAATATCCTTGATCACTTGTTGTGCATTTGATCCTGCAGTTTGGCTCACACCAATAGCAATGGCTTGTAATCCGTCCATTTGTGTATAAACGGTATAGTTCAACGAGCCCAACTCCACATTGGCAACATCTTTCATACGCAATACCTGGCCGTTTTGCGATCGGATAATGATGTTTCCAAATTCTTCAGCAGTTTTCAACCTCCCTGTATACTTCATGGTATATTGGAAGGTCTGATTGTCGTTCTGTCCCAATTGTCCCGGGGCAGCGTCAATATTTTGATCTTGCAATGCTGCGGTCACTTCTTCAGGTGTGACTTTATATGAAGCCATCACATCAGGTTTGAGCCAAATACGCATTGAATAGTCCCGTGATCCATAAACATTGGCATATCCGACACCTCTTACGCGTTGTATCTGCGGTATAATGTTGATATTGGCATAGTTTTGAATAAACTGTCCGTCGTAATCAGGATTATCCGATGACAAAGCGATCATCAATATGGTACTGCTTTGTTGTTTTTTAACAGTCACACCGGTTTGTACAACCTCTGATGGGAGTAAGGATGTTGCCGACGCAACAAGATTCTGAACGTTTACCGACGCAATATCTGCATTGATATCTTGTTCAAAAAATACGGTGATTCTGGCACTTCCGTCATTTGAAGCTGTTGATGTCATGTAGGTCATTCCTTCTACGCCATTGATCTGTTGCTCCAATGGAACAATTACGCTATTCAGAATCACATCAGCGTTGGCTCCGGGATATGAGGCAGACACAACAATGGTGGGCGGAGCAATATCAGGATATTGTTCGACAGACAATGTCTCGAGTCCAATAATTCCTAAAAAAACGAATATAATGGATATGACAGTAGATAGAACAGGCCTGTCTATGAATATTTTTAACATCTAAAAAGAATAAACAATGAATTCATATTTTTGGGACGATAGGAATATATTAACACCTATAACATATGAAATGTTTGATATGCAAGGGAAGGGGGCTTGCAGCAATAGTTTTTAGAAGTACTTCATCGCTAATTTAAACAATGTAATTTAGCGAAGTCATGTAGGTTTATTAGTAATTTCTTCTACCAAATCAGTTTCATTTCATAGCTTTTTTTGATTTTTTTGGCATTTAAAAAGAATGAAGAGAAATAAGAAATAAATCTGGCAACACGATCATTAACTACACCTTATATGATAAACAACCAAACAAAAGGAACAATGGCGTTGTTAAACATGGACATCAATAGTAAGTTAAGGATATGGCACAAGTGAAAGTGAAACGTGTTTATGATGCGGAGGAGAGTTCGGACGGATTTCGGGTATTGATAGACAAACTCTGGCCAAGAGGCATGAAGAAGGAAAATCTTCATTACGATTTCTGGGCTACAGATATAACACCTTCAACACACCTCAGGGAGTGGTATCACCAGGATGAAGAAAAGCATTGGGAAGAATTCAAAAAGAAATATACCGAAGAGTTGACAAAATCAGCAGCAATGGAAAATTTTATTAATAAAGTTAAAGGAAAACAATCAGTGATATTGCTATATGCTTCGAAAAACGCAATGCACAACCATGCGTTGATTTTACAAAAATATCTCGAAAATGTTTTGAGCTAATGCGTAATATATTGTATATGTTCGTGTTATTAATTAAGTAGCATTAAAATGTATTCATTTTATTTATCTTTGTGAGATAAAACCATAGAAAACGATGCCGCATTTACCTGTTTTAGTGAAAGACCTGGCTATCATCTTAATTTCAGCCGGGATTATTACACTTATCTTCAAATGGTTGAAACAGCCTTTGGTCTTGGGTTATATTGTTGCCGGAATACTGGCCGGACCTTATGTGAGCATTTTTCCAACCGTAGCCGATACCGAAAGTATCAGTACATGGGCAGAGATAGGTGTCGTATTTCTGCTCTTTGCGCTGGGGCTGGAATTTAGTTTTAAGAAACTGATGAATGTCGGCGGGACGGCGCTGATTACTGCAACCGTGGAAGTTGTTTCCATGCTCATTATTGGCTATTTCGTAGGAACCATGCTGGGATGGTCTTCCATGGACAGTATATTTTTAGGCGGTATGCTTTCCATGTCTTCTACTACCATTATTATCAAAGCTTTCAATGATTTGGGACTACGCAACCAGAAATTTACGGGAATTGTTTTCGGTACATTGGTCGTTGAAGATTTGGTTGCTATCCTGATGATGGTGCTTTTGTCGACAATGGCTGCTACCCGCGAATTTGCCGGCGAAGCCATGATCGGCAGCATACTGAAAGTAACCTTTTTCCTCATCCTCTGGTTCTTGATTGGAGTTTACATTTTACCTGTGTTCTTCAAGAAAGTCAGAAAGCTGATGAACGACGAAACTTTATTGATTATCGCCCTCGGATTATGCTTGGGAATGGTGGTATTGGCTACTGCAACCGGATTTTCGGCAGCTTTGGGCGCTTTCATTATGGGTTCTATTTTAGCGGAAACTATCGAAGGAGAGCATATTGAACATATTATCAAACCGGTAAAAGATCTTTTCGGCGCCATATTTTTTGTTTCTGTCGGCATGTTGGTAGAGCCTGCCATCTTGGTAGAACATGCCTGGCCTGTGATCATCATCACACTGGCCACGATTGTGGGGAAAGCGTTCTTTTCGTCATTGGGAGTCTTAACTTCCGGGCAAACGTTTAAAACTTCCATTCAATCGGGTTTCAGCCTAGCCCAAATCGGAGAATTTGCATTCATCATTGCCGCATTGGGCATGAGTTTGAAAGTCCTGAATGGGATCATTTATCCGATTATTGTGGCTGTTTCCGTGATCACCACTTTTACCACGCCTTATTTCATCCGGCTGGCCGAACCGTTTGTCGATTGGTTATATAAGGTGCTGCCTGACAAGGCAGTTGTATTTCTGAATCGCTATGCTTCCGGTTCTGAGACAATGAACCACGAAAGCGACTGGAAGAAATTGGTGAAGAATTTTGCAGGTAAAATGATTATTTACATTGTTTTGATTGCCGGGATTATATGGCTCTCCCTGCGATTCCTCACACCTTTCGTAACAGATAAAATACCCGGAATATGGGGAACCATTCTTTCTGCCATCGTCACATTGTTATGTATGGCTCCATTCCTTATTGCCCTGATTTCGAATAAAACCAACTCTCCGGAATTATTTATGTCACTGTGGAACGATAATAAATTTAACAGGGGGCGGTTGATTTTTTTGGTATTATTCCGTGTGTTCGTCGCCATTTCGGGCGTTACTTTCGTGTTGATACAACTTTTCGATTTCGGATATCTCTGGACAATCATCATTGCCTTGGCGGTTTTAATGCTGATCCTGATTTTCCACAGGGATTTGAACCAGTATGCCATGCTGGAAACCCGTTTTCTAAAGAATCTCAATCAGCGGGAAAAAGCAGAGAAGAAGCAGCACCCGTTAAAAACCGCTTTTAAAAGCCAATTGAACGATAAAAACATCCATATATCGGCCATGGTGGTTTCCCCTGAATCTTCCTGCGTCGGGAAAACATTGAAGGAGCTGGATTTTAGGAACGATTACGGTGTCAACGTGGTTAAAATTACCCGGGGAAGCCTGCAAATATACATTCCGGAAAGTTCCGAACATGTCTATCCACAGGATAAAATCTCGGTAGTGGGTACCGATGAGCAAATCCAATTGTTTTCCCAAAGGATTGAATTGGAACAAAATGAAGCGGAATTGTCACAAAGCATAAATAAAGAAATCAGCCTGCAATCATTTACTATTGACGAACATTTTCCATATATGGGCTCGTGTATCGGGGAATCCGAAATCGGGAAAAAGCATAACTGCCTGGTTATAGGTATCGAACGACAAAATACTTCTATCA
>JAVBPN010000352.1:0-7677 GCA_031549585.1 Bacteroidales bacterium | reverse complement strand
ATTAAATATTGCTTGTGTATTTTCGCCACCTGCCGAGGGCAATAGAGATGTACAACAAATTCAGGAGGATTTGCCGCAGGAAAAATTCGACAACCAACAAGACCCCGAAAAAAAGAAGGAAGCACTTAAAACCATTATCGCTGATTATAATCGGCAATATGGCACAAATCACTCGATAAATTTGTTCGACCAATATTATCAGGATGTTCAAAAACGCATTAAAGACCAGAAATATACCAATGTCGACTATGCCCACAAGAACAAAATTGATTTACTTATTGTGGTCGATATGCTTCTCACGGGGTTCGATTCAAAATACCTCAATACACTGTATGTCGATAAAACTCTGGAATATCACAGACTTATACAAGCTTTCTCGCGTACCAACCGTGTATTGAACGACACCAAACCTTATGGCAATATATTAGATTTCAGAGGACAGCAAAAAGCTGTTGATGACGCAATAACGCTATTCTCGGGCAGCAAAAAAGACCAGGCCAAAGAAATTTGGTTGGTTGACCCTGCACCTGCCGTGATTGTAAAATACAAAAAAGCAGTAGAAGAGCTGAATAAATTTATGCAGTCGCAAGGTTTGGAATGTATACCTGAGGAAGTGAACAACCTGAAAGGAGATCAGGCGCGTGCCGAGTTTATTAATCGCTTTAAAGAGGTGCAGAAATACAAGACGCAGCTTGACCAATATACCGACCTGACCGACGAAAACAAAACACAAATAGAGCAACTGATACCGCAAGACCAATTACGCAGTTTCAGAGGTATGTACCTCGAAACGGCAAAACGTCTTAAAGCCCTGCAAGACAAAGGTGACGAAGGAGCAAGCGATATTGTGGAGCAGCTCGACTTCGAGTTTGTGCTTTTTGCTTCGGCTGTAATTGATTACGATTACATCATGGGGCTTATAGCCAAGTTCACGCAACAGGGCACACCCACAAAAGAGAGTATGACGCGTGAACAACTGATAAGCCTGCTGAGTTCGAGCGCCAACCTGATGGACGAGCGTGACGATATTGCAGACTACATTGCTACCCTTGAACTTGGCAAACCGCTTAGCGAAAACGAAATAAAAGAGGGTTATCAGGCTTTTAAGGCGCGAAAAGAAACCGACGAACTAAATGCCATTGCCCAAAAGCATGGAATAGATGCCGAAGCTTTGCAAGCATTTACAGCGCAAATATTCGCACGGATGATATTCGATGCCGAAAAATTGGTTGATTTACTCGAACCTCTCGGACTGGGGTGGAAAGCCCGTACACAAAAAGAATTGGCGTTGATGGACGACCTTGTACCACTACTTAAAAAAATGGCAAAGGGTCATGAAATTTCAGGATTATCGGCTTATGAAGAATAAAAATATACTTGTGCCCAAATTACGTTTCCCTGAGTTCATTAATTCAGAAGATTGGAGTGTTGTAAAACTTAATGACGCATTCACAAGAATCACATCAAAAAACAAGGAAAACAATCAAAATGTATTGACAATATCAGCACAAAAAGGTTTGGTAAGTCAGTTAGAATATTTTAATAAATCTATTGCAGCAAAAGATGTTTCGGGATATTACTTAATTAAAAAAGGTGACTTTGCATATAATAAAAGTTATTCACAAGGTTATCCAATGGGAGCAATCAAACCATTAAAATATTATGATAAAGGAGTTGTTTCGACTTTGTACATCTGCTTTAGAATTAATAAAAAATATAATCCATCATTTTTTGAACAGTATTTCGATGCGGGAATATTAAATTGTAAGCTCGAGAAAATTGCCCAAGAGGGTGCACGAAATCACGGATTATTAAATATTAATGTTAATGACTTTTTTAATCTTGAATTAATTGTACCCAAAACAGCCGAGCAACAAAAAATAGCCGATTTGCTAACCTCGGTTGATGAACTTATTGCGGAGCAAAGAAAAAAGATTGATGCTCTTAAAGACCACAAGAAAGGGTTGATGCAGCAATTGTTCCCCGCCGAGGGTGAAACTGTACCAAAATTACGTTTTTCTGAGTTTATGGATGCGGGAGAATGGGAGGAAAAAACACTCGAAGAGGTGCTGATTTCAATTTCTAATGGGATAAGTATTGAACAAGGAGATAAATTTGTTGGATATAAAGTAACGAGAATTGAAACTATATCAGATCAAAGAATAAATATTGAAAAGGTCGGATATATACAAACAACACAAAATATTTCGAGATATAAACTTAATGTCGGAGATATTTTATTTAGTAATATTAATAGCTTGAGCCAGATTGGCAAAACAGCTCTTGTTGATCAAGATTATAATTTATATCATGGTATGAATCTGTTACGGTTAATAATAAAAAAAGAGTTAAATGATTCAAGCTTTTTATTTTATTTATTGAATACTGAAATAATAAAAAAATCATTCAGAAATAGAGCAAATCAAGCTATAAATCAGGCAAGTATTAATCAATATGAATTAGGAAAAACATATATATATATCCCTGACTTAAAAGAGCAAGAAAAAATAGCAGATTGCCTTTTGTCTTTAGATAATTTAATAGAAGGACAAAGCAACAAACTGGCTGCTCTGCAAATGCACAAAAAGAGGTTGATGCAACAAGTATTTCCAACTTATGAATAATAAACTTGCAATGAATAATTTTGCCAGTATAGATAAATTGACAGTAAGGTTGCGCGACGATTTTAACCCCAATGTTGATAAGCCTAATAATGTGATTTTATTGTTTGCCCACAATGGTACAGGTAAAACACGCTTGTCGATGGAGTTTAAAAACCGTGCCAAGAAAAAAGGCAATTCCGACACCCTCTATTTTAATGCCTTTACCGAAGACCTGTTTTCGTGGGATAACGACCTCGAAAATGATACCAACCGTGTATTGAGACTCAATTCCGACTCGCGATTTTTCAATGGATTTAAAGAACTCGACATTGAGGAAAAAATATTTACCCATTTGGAGCGTTATGCCGATTTCGATTTTAAAATAGATTACAACAATTGGCAAATATCGTTCTCTCGGCAGATAACAATCAAGGTGAATAACAGGGGGAAAGTAGAAGAAAAAAACGAAACAATAAATAATATCAAAATATCGCGTGGTGAGGAAAATATATTTATTTGGTGCATATTCCTGTCAATTTATGAATTGGTAATCGATGGCGATGAAGCATACAGTTGGGTGAAATATATTTATATTGACGACCCTGTTTCATCGCTTGATGAAAACAACGTAATAGCCATAGCCACCGACTTGGCTTCTATCATAAAAAATGGAAAGGATAAAGTGAAAACCGTTATCTCATCGCACCATAGTTTGTTTTTTAACATCATGTGTAACGAGCTGAGAAACCTGTCTCATAAACGCTATTTTTTGCACAAGACAGATACCAACGGATACACCTTGCAGGCAACTGATGACACACCGTTTTTCCATCATGTTGCTTTATTATGCGAGTTGAAAGCCGTAGTAGATAGCGATGCCATTAAGACATACCACTTTAACACCCTGCGCAGTATATTGGAGAAAACTTCGGTTTTCTTCGGTTATCATGATTTCTCGGACTGCATCAGTGGTATTGACGACGAAGTGTTATATTCAAGAGCATTAAACCTGTTAAGCCACGGCAAATACTCGGTTTATGAACCTGCCGAAATGAACCAGGACAATAAAAACCTGTTTAAAAGTGTATTTAACGAGTTTTTGACAAAGTATCAATTTTATTTACCCGAATTAATTGCCGAAGAAAAGGCAAAAAGCAATTAAAAATATGACCGTACAAGAACAACAAAAATTAGGCAAAACGCTATGGGGTATAGCCGATAAACTGCGGGGCGCAATGAATGCCGACGATTTTCGTGACTATATGCTATCATTTCTGTTTTTGCGTTATCTGTCCGAGAATTATTTGGATGCCGTAAAAAAAGAATTGGGGTCAGATTATCCTGCTTACTCGGAGAAGCAATTGAAAGAGGCAGGTGCTTCCACCCCTCTGCAAATTTGGTACAATGAAAATCCCGAAGATGTTGAACGCTTTGAAAAGCAGATGCGCCGAAAGGTACATTACGTGATAGAACCTGAATATTTATGGCATAATATATCGGAGCTTGCCCGCACTCAAAGCAATGATTTACTTAGCACCTTACAAAAAGGCTTTAAGCATATCGAAAATGATTCTTTTGAAAGTACATTCCAGGGACTGTTTTCCGAAATAAATCTCGATTCGGAAAAATTAGGTAAAAGCTATACCGAGCGTAACACCAAGTTATGCAATATCATTCAAAAAATATCCGAAGGTATTGCAGGTTTTTCCAATGATTCAGATGTTTTGGGAGATGCATACGAGTACCTGATAGCTCAGTTTGCAGCAGGTTCGGGGAAAAAAGCAGGTGAGTTTTATACTCCGCAAACCGCATCGACCATACTTTCGGAAATTGTAACGCTCGACAGCCAAGACCCTGCGTTGGGGAAAAAAAAGACACTGGACAAGGTACTTGACTTTGCATGCGGTTCGGGTTCACTTTTGCTCAATGTACGTAAACAATTGGGAGACCATGGTATCGGCAAAATTTACGGGCAAGAGAAAAACATTACTACTTATAACCTTGCCCGTATGACCATGCTTTTGCACGGTGTTAAGGATTCGGAATTTGAAATTCATCACGGCGATTCGCTGCTTAACGATTGGGCTATACTCAGCGAAATGAACCCTGCAAAAAAACTTGAATTTGATGCAGTAGTAGCCAATCCGCCATTCAGCTATCGTTGGGAACCAACAGAAGCCATGGGCGAGGATTTCAGGTTTAAAAGTTATGGAGTGGCACCAAAATCGGCAGCCGACTTTGCTTTTTTACTCCACGGATTCCACTTTTTAAGCAAAGAAGGTACAATGGCAATTATTCTTCCTCATGGGGTACTGTTCAGAGGTAGTTCAGAAGAACGTATCCGCAAAAAACTATTGAAAGATGGAAATATTGATACTGTGATTGGCTTGCCGTCAAACTTATTTTTCTCGACAGGCATTCCAGTTTGTATTATAGTGCTTAAAAAGTGTAAGAAATTTGATGATGTACTGTTTATAAACGCCAGCGAATATTTTGAAAAAGGTAAAAAACAAAATATATTGCTACCTGAGCATATCAAAAAAATAGTAGATACTTATAAAGACCGAAAAGAAGAGACGCGTTATTCACGCCGCGTGTTAATGGGCGAAATCAAAACAAATGATTATAATCTAAATATATCGCGATATGTGAGCACGGCTAAAGAGGAAAAAATAATTGACTTGAAAGCAGTAAATAAAGAATTGATTGATGCAGACAAAAAAGCAAAAGAAGCACTTGACAAACATAATCGATTTTTAAAAGAATTAGGTCTACCACCTATTGTTTAGTCCATTTTGCATATCAGAAATAAAAAACTAATGACACGACCGCAAACCATACAAATATTTCTTCCTGACGGAAATCCACGAGGTGTTCGCATTGCCGAAATAACCAATCGAACAGTTAAAGCGATATTATTCCCTCGTAATCAATTTGATTATGTTCTTACTCGAAATGAGCTGGCAAATGTTGGTTTTTACTTCCTGTTCGGAGAGTCGGAAACAGGAAAACCGTTGGTTTATATCGGTGAAGCTGAAGATTGTGCAGTAAGATTATCTCAGCACCAACGAAGCAAAGATTTTTGGAATTATGGGATAGTCATAATTTCTAAAATAAATGCTTTTACCAAAACTCACGTCAAATATCTGGAACATATAGCAATAAAAGCGACACAGGAAGTTAATCGCTGGCAGCTGGAAAATGGTGTTAGTTCAAATATGCCTTTTGTTACGGAAAGCATGGAGGCAGATATACTTGATTGTTTTGAAACAACCAAAATTCTGTTATCTGCACTTGGATTTCCGCTATTTGATTCTATCTCTCGAAACAGTAATAAGTCATCTGAAGTTATATATAAAATGAAGAGTAAAGAAGCTCTTGCTGAAGGAAATTTGATTGATGACGGTTTTGTTGTTTACAAAGGCTCTAAGGCTGTAAAAGACACTTTGCCATCATGCCATAAATACATGATAACCTTGCGTAACAAACTAATTAGTAATGGTACTTTATCTTTAGTCGATAATGCGTATGTATTTACCGAAGATTATATATTTTCATCTCCCAGTACTGCTGGAGGAGTCATCTCTGGTCGCCCGACAAATGGCTGGACAACCTGGAAAAATACTGATGGAAAAACGCTAAATGAGATCAAAAGACAAACTGTGAAATAAATTATCCATCTCAAATACGGATTTACAATCTGTTAAATTTATCCATCTCACTTTCTTTCAGCGCATCAACAATTTTCACATAAGGTTTCATCGCCTTATAGTCGCTGTGTCCCGTCCATTTCATAATCACTTCCGAAGGAATACCCAAATATAGTGCGTTGACAATGAAAGTTCGGCGGCCACAATGGGTTGTCAATAAATCATATTTCGGGTACACTTCTTCAAACCGTTCATTCCCTTTGAAATAAATGATACGCTGCGATTCGTTAATACCAGCGATTTCGCCCAATTCTTTAAGGTAAACGTTCATCTTTACATTGGAAATTACAGGCAAGGCTTTATCATCCTCAAAATGAAACTCTTTATATTTGTCCAATATGGTTCGGCTGTATTTGTTCAATTCAATTTTCAACCCGTCAACTGCTTTTTGCGTTACTACCTCGATACAATTGGGCTTTACATCCGAACGGCGTAGCTTCGCCACATCCGAATAACGCAATCCCGTGAAGCAGGTAAAACAGAATACATCCCTTACACGGTCAAGGTATTGTTTAGACTCGGGTAATTGATAATTGAGTAATTGCATTAACTCATCCCAAGTTAAATGGATTACTTCTTTGGAATTGCCGTCCGTTCCTTTAAATTTCGGTCTGAATGAATCATGAAGCGTACCCGAATAATATCCTTTTTTGTGCGTCCACCTCAAAAGCCAACGAACAAAAGCTACATTCTTACTGATTGTTGTGTTGCGCATTCCTAAATCAAACAGGTATTGTACGAAATTTTGCAAGTCGGTTTCCGTAATTGTAGGTATATCAATCTCTTTATTGAAATCATTCAAATGGACTTTCAAGGTTTTGAATTTAGCATAGGTTGAGTTTGTCCAATTATTTTGGCGTCCCATTGTCTTGGTAAATTCATCAATATAGTCGGAAACAGAGCGTTTTACCTCAATTTCGCAATTATCATTGACTATACCATTCATTTTATTAAAGGCATCCCTATACTCTTGTGCAGTAGGAATATGGTTATTAACCTCAAAAGATTTGAAAACATCATCAACCAATTTTTCCAATCGTTGTATCTCATTATTTATCTCTGTGGCCGATATTTTCTTTTTACCATGCGTAGTCCCTACCTTACAACGTTGCGCATCCTTAATCCATTTCGATAATTCCGCACGATAGCCCACATTGAAGGCAACAATCATATCCTTATTGTACCGAATCCTCAATCTTACTTTTGCATCGGATTTATAACCGTCTTTTTCGCTTCCTTCTTTATCAAGAAAGAACAAGCACTTTCTCTTTATATCCATATCAAAAAATTTAGTCCCTACCGTACAAAAATAGGGACTAAAAATGATATATGCAAGGACTTTTTATGATATTTTATTTAATTAT
>JAVBPN010000086.1:0-14123 GCA_031549585.1 Bacteroidales bacterium | reverse complement strand
CAATTAATGTGGGTATATCCGTGTCACGTGTGGGTGGTAATGCACAGATCAACTCCATGAAGAAGATTGCAGGTACGTTGAAGCTTGACCAAGCACAATTCCGTGAATTGGAAGCATTTTCTAAATTTGGTTCGGACTTGGATGCCGCTACGATGGCTATTATCGATAAAGGACGCAAGAATGTAGAATTGCTTAAACAGGGATTACATGCTCCGTTGCGTGTAGAACAACAGATAGCTGTCATATATTGTGGTACGCAGGGTTTGCTGAAAGCTATCCCTATGGATAAAGTTGGGGTTTTTGAGAAAGATTTTCTTAAGCTGTTGGAAACGCAACATGGTAGTGTTTTGCAAGCATTAGCAGCAGGAGAACTGAATGAAGAAATCACCAAAGCTTTGGAAAAAGCAGCCAGAGAGGTTGTTGTTGGATTGATTCCTAATAAATAACTGATTTAATCCTGGTTCAGAAATCAAATCCTTGTCTTTTCCGGTAGGATATAAACAATTAAGGAAGCATGGCAAATTTAAAGGAAATACGGTTACGCATAGCCTCAGTAGGTTCGACAAAGCAAATTACGAGTGCGATGAAAATGGTATCGGCAGCTAAATTAAAAAAAGCGCAGGATACTATTGTAAATTTTAGGCCGTATGCATCGAAAATGCAAGACATCATGTCTAACTTGGCTTTGGCGGCTGAGAATTCGGACAATGCTTTTATGCAGGACAATGGCCCTAATAATGTGTTGATCGTTGTTGTGACATCCAATAAGGGTTTGTGTGGTGCATTTAATTCAAACATCATTAAAGAGGCATTGAACCTTGCCGAAACTCGATATGCTGAATTGGTTAGGACAGGTAATGTCCGGTTTATGGCTATTGGCAAAAAAGGATACGAAAACTTACGCAAGCGCAACATTCCGGTTAACGGAGATTACGTTGAAATGATTGAAGGTTTGACATATGAAAAGGTGGTTTCTTTGACGGATGTATTGATTGATTCCTTTCTCGATAAGACTTACGACCACATTCATATCATATATAATGAATTTAAGAATGCGGCAGTACAACGCGTAATAACGGATTTATTTTTGCCGCTTTTTCAAGAAGAAGAAATCGGAGAAGATTATACGCCTTTTGTTCGCCGCAATTATACCAATTACATCTATGAGCCTTCGCAGGATGAGATTTTAGAGGAATTGATTCCTAAGAGTTTGCAATTGGGTTTATACAAAGCGTTACTTGATTCAACTGCTTCCGAACATGGGGCGCGTATGACTTCTATGCAACAGGCGACTGAAAATGCGACAACCCTTATTCAAGAACTGACTTTATTGTATAATAAAGCCCGTCAAGCATCCATCACTAACGACCTTGTGGAAATTGTGGGGGGAGCCGAAGCATTGAAGGGATAATATAGCTTGCGTGAATGTGTCTATTACTGTTTTGCATTGATTTGTAAGACGGACACAAAAATTATTTCATAAGTTCAGCTATTTAGAATAAACCAAGAAAATGAAATGTAGCTAAAATGAAATGTGATATTTGGTAAAATAATTATAATTTTGCCAAATAGGAATAGGTAATTTGAATTTGATGAAAATTAACCGTTTAATTATAGTGTTTGTCCTGTCTTTTTGCCTGATGGGGATTGAAGCAAAAGAAGAAGGTCTGTTGGGGCACATGGATATCGCCCAAGTAATAGATTCTATCGTTGCACCGAACGTATTTACCCCCAATGGCGATGGAGAAAATGATGAATTTATCGTTACGACAGCTTCATTTAGAGCGGGGACAGGAGCAAAAAATGTTTCATTAAAGATATATACACGTGCGGGTGTTCTGATATTTAGCATCGAATCGCCTCAATGTATTTGGACCGGAAAAACTTTGGATGGGAAGGATATGGCAGCAGGTGTATATTATTATACAGCAGAGGTTATTGATTCGTCCCCTAAAATTTCTAAAAGCGGATTTGTCCATTTATTTAGGTAACGTGGGTATATGCACGATATAAAATACATCCAAAAAGAAGTTGTTTTCTTACAACAATTGATTGAACGATTGATGCATCAAGAACAAGTTCCGGGTATTGAACTTGATATCGCATTGAAGAAAACACAGGAGATATATGAACAGTTGCTGCGGCTAAGCATTGCAAAAACTTCATATTCTATCGAAAAGAAAATAGTCGAGGAAGAAGTGGTTTTTGAAACGGTAAAACCACCGGCATTTATTAATAATGGTGTAGAAAAAGAACAAAAGCAAATGGACTCGCAAGTGGTTGCACCAAAGGAAGTAACACAACCTGAAGTAGGAGAACAGCAACAGACAATCGAATTAGATACCCCAAATATAACACATTTCGCAGAACCGGAAGAGATTCCCGATAACGCTAAGTTAAAAATACCAGAACAACACAGTGCAAAGCAAGATGCAAGCCAAAAGAAGCAGACCATTTTAGCTGAAAAAATTAAGACTCCGAAGAATCAGATCAATGAAACGCTTTCAAAACAAAAACCTACGGCTGACGTGTCAACTCGCTTTCAATTTTCGCCTTTGCAAAGCATTACCTCAGGTATTGGGTTGAATGATCGGTTTTTGTATATTAAGGAATTATTTCAAGGCAATGCCGATTTATATCATCAAACGATAGAACAATTGGATCAGGCCAGGTCATTGGAAAATGCCCTGACCATGATCGATCGGAATTTTAAGTGGGATAAAGAAAACGATACTGTAAAAAAGTTTCTTGACTTGGTTGATCGGCGACATAAACTGAGTGGAATTGATTGATTGTATGGGTAAATTATATGTTGTACCGACACCAATTGGAAACATGGACGATATAACATTTAGAGCCGTTGATGTTTTAAAAAATGCCGATTGCATTTTGGCCGAAGATACACGCGTCACAAAGTATCTGCTGCGACACTTTAACATCAACAAGCCATTGGTTGCATATCACAAGTTTAATGAACATAAAACAATACAGCAGATTGTAGAAAGATTATTGGCAGGGCAGACATTAGCATTAGTTTCCGATGCCGGTACCCCGGCTATTTCCGATCCTGGTTTTTTAATTGTGCGAGCATGCGTGGCCAATGATATCGAGGTGGAATGTCTTCCCGGGCCGACAGCATTAATACCTGCGCTGGTTAATTCCGGATTTCCAAGTGACCGGTTTTGTTTTGAAGGTTTTTTACCACAAAAAAAGGGAAGACAGAAACGTTGGATCGAATTGTCCAAAGAATCACGGACTATTGTGCTTTATGAATCACCACATCGCCTAATCAAATCTCTTGAAGAAATTCGGACATACTTCGGAGATGATCGTAAGGTATCAGTATCTCGTGAAATTAGTAAAATACATGAAGAAACGGTTAGAGGAACTATTTTAGAGCAAATAAAAATTTGGTCAGACAGGCCGTCTATAAAGGGTGAGCTTGTGGTGGTCATAGACGGTATTCATTAACCGATTGAGAAAAGTTAAATTATTGATATTGATTACATTAATATATTCAGAAAATGTAAAAGTTTTGTTTTAGATGATTTTAGAGTGGAAACTTTTTCTTATAAAAACTGTTTTCCTTATGTATGATTTATTATGATGATTTTTTAGGGTTAATAGCCGAAAAATGAAATCATTATTAATGATAGGGATTAATCCGAAGGAAACATATAAAATCAAAAAATGGTAAATTGTTTTTTACAAATATTGGCCAAGTTTTCCGGTTACATTTCGTTTTGTCGGACAACCTTTTTTCAGAAGGCGACTTTGCGTTTTGTGTTTGATAGTGAGGCCGATGTGCTCATAAAGAATATATCGGGCATAAATGTAAAAAACGATACAATGGGGAACGGTCTATTTCCTAATAATTATAGTTAGATAAAATGGATATAGATAACATATTGGCAAATTCGCTTTTTCTTTCTTCTGACGAGAAAGATCTTCTTATGCCTTCGGATGCCGAACTTGATCCCAATGTTCCGTTACCCGATTTGCTATCCCTATTGCCTTTGCGAAACATGGTAATTTTCCCCGGTATTGTCAGTCCTATAACCGTTGGGCGTGGCAAGTCCATTCAATTAATTCATGAGGCACATAAAAATAATCAATATGTCGGGGCGATTACCCAAAAACAGCCTCAAATTGATAATCCAAAAGAAAACGATTTATTTCCGGTTGGTACGATTGCTCAAATTGTCAAAATCATCAATTTGCCAGATGGCGCTATATCCGTTATTGTACAAGGGAAAAAACGATTTAGCCTTCAGAATGTAGTATCGGATACTCCTTATTTGCAGGCCAAATACGAATTGTGGGAGGAAAATCAGGTTGCTACCCAAGATGCTGAATTTGATGTTTTGGTTGTTTCCATTAAGGACTTGGCGGTTCGAATCATCGAATTGGAGGCGTCGCTTTCGCCGGAGAGCATATATGTGATTAAAAATATTGAAGATACGCCTCTGTTGATCAATTTCATTGTTGCTAATATTCATTTGCCGTTAACTGACCGACAGAAGGTCTTGGAAATTCATGACCAGAAAGAGCAAATGTTGCTTCTGTTGGATCTTTTGACACGCGAACTACAATTGTTGGAGCTTAAAATCCACATTCAAGGTAAAGTAAAGGTTGATTTAGACCAGCAGCAACGCGAGTATATGCTTCAACAGCAGATGAAAGCCATTCAAAGTGAATTAGGGAATAATCAGCTGGATCAGGAATTTAAGCATTTGGCCGAAAGCGCTCAAAAGAAACAATGGGGTGAAGATGTTGCAAAGATTTTTGACAGGGAATTGAAAAAATTGGAACGCCTTAATCCTTCATCTGTAGAATACTCATCTCAGCTGAATTATCTGTATATATTGTTGGATCTCCCATGGAATGAGTACACGGCAGATCACTTTGACCTATGGAAAGCCAAGAAGGTTTTGGATAAGGAACATTTTGGATTGAATCAAGTAAAAGAAAGATTGCTGGAACACTTATCGGTGCTTAAACTCAAAAAAGATCTTAAATCTCCGATTATTTGTTTATTAGGGCCTCCCGGCGTGGGTAAAACTTCTTTGGGAAAATCAATTGCTTTGGCTTTAAACCGTAAATATGCGCGTATGTCTTTGGGTGGATTGCACGATGAGGCTGAAATACGTGGGCATAGGCGAACGTATATTGGCGCTATGCCGGGACGGATTATTCAAAGTTTGCGAAAAATCAAATCGGCCAATCCTGTTTTTGTACTCGATGAAATAGATAAACTTGGAATAAGTGTGCAAGGCGATCCCGCTTCAGCTCTTTTAGAAGTGCTTGATCCGGAACAAAACAGTACATTTTATGATAACTTTCTGGAGATGGAATTCGATCTCTCAAAAGTGATGTTTATTGCAACGGCCAATACGTTGATGACCGTTAGCCCAGCTTTGCGCGACCGGATGGAAGTGATTGAAGTGGATGGTTATGTAACCGAGGAAAAATTGTCTATTGCACAAAAGCATTTGATTCCTAAACAGATGGTTGAAAATGGCCTCAAAAAGTCTCAATTGACATTCAATCCTGAGGCAATTACTGAAATCATTGAAAATTATACGCGGGAGTCGGGAGTCCGGGAATTGGATAAATGTATCGCAACAGTAATAAGAAACATTGCAAAAAAGATTGTCATGCGCGAATCGTATGACAAAGTACTGCGTAAAGAAGGGATTAAAGAAATATTGGGTAGCCCCAAATATATTCATGAAAAATACCAAGGAAATGAATATGCTGGGGTAGTTACAGGACTGGCTTGGACAACATTAGGTGGTGACATACTTTTTATTGAGACCAGCTTAAGCCGTGGTACCGGGGTACTCACATTGACAGGTAATCTTGGGGCGGTCATGAAAGAATCGGCTGTTATTGCCTTAGAATATATCAAAGCGCATTGCCGGAATTTCAATATATCGCACGAAGTATTTAACCGTTGGAATGTACACGTGCATGTGCCCGATGGGGCAATACCCAAAGATGGCCCTTCGGCAGGATTGACTATACTTACGGCAATGATTTCAGCATTTACCCAAAAGAAAGTACGTCCCAGAATAGCGATGACGGGAGAAATAACTTTACGGGGAAAAATTCTTCAGGTAGGAGGAATCAGAGAAAAGATTTTGGCAGCAAAACGTGCGGATATCGTTGATATCATTCTGCCTGTTTCAAACAAAAAAGATATTGAAGAAGTAGATGAATTATTAGTCAAAGGGCTTAATTTTATATATGTAGATGATGTTTCCGAAGTGATTCCAATGGTTATATTGGAAGAACAAGTGAAAAATGCACAAGTGATCGATTAAACCGTATCAATTTTCTGCACTGCTGATCCATTCCTTTGCCCGTTCTATGATATTGTCAGCTGGTTTTCTCCCTGCGGATGCACTCAACATAACTATTTCATGCGGCTCGATTCCTTCTTCGATGCTTTTCTTATAAGTATCATAGACAGGATTGACAGGTACAGATATTTTCCATCCGTTATATAGCTCTGAGGAAATCGTAATTCCTCCGCCTCCGCCTGTTTGGTCGCCAATAATACGGACATTGGGTAGGCTTTTCATGATAGAAACAAATAAATTGGCGGCGCTGTACACCTTTCGGTTGGTTAACACAGCCACTTTCCCTTGAAATATATTGCCTTCGGGTTCGACATATCGGTCTAAATAATCGCTGAAATCGTCATGCCCTTTACCTGTTTTATAACGCATATATCCGACATGCGTTTTTTGTTGTGCAAAACGGGAAGCCAACATATATGCTTCTGAAACTTGTCCGCCGCCATTGCCTCGTACATCAATGATCACTCCTTTACAGTTGTTAAATATGGACATAGCTTGGTCTAGGGCACTTCGATTTATCTTTTCAGAGAACGACGGATAACGGATGTATCCGATATCGTTGGACAAAACGGTCATCCATATGCTATAATCCAGCTGAACAACCGACTGGTTTCGGTATTGGTTCACCAGCCCTTCATCGTAATTTTCCATATATCCGATATACCAACCATTGTAACTATGTGTTTCCTTATTATTACTGATGGTGATGTGTCCGTCACGTAATTCGAACAACATGGAAGTCATTAAACTGAATAAAAACTCGGAAGAAGCATCCTCTTGATTATTGGTATAAATACTGTTTTCGTTTGCATACGCTTGTAAAGTATAGTTATAGTCAGAATAAGTGCGGTTCCAATCGACACCTTTTTCTTCAAAAAAACAATAATGCTCATCGAAAATTTTCCACAACAAATCAAAATTATTTTGTGGCGTATTGCTCTCTTGCGTGTCCATAAACATCCCTTGACACGAGCCTAATAATACAATAACCCATATGACAGCAATACGTTTCACTATATATTTTATATTTCTTTTTGCAAATCTAACATTATTTATTCGACAACAAAATTGTGTACTTTTGACATTTCGTTTGTTATATAATCCAATATGCCATTCGCTCAATAGGATTGATTGTATTTGGTAAAATCAGTCAGTCTTAAGTATCTAAAACTTCATGTTTTATTTTAAAACCATATTTTTGAAGAGATCAAGTAGAATGAAGCGGTTTACGTTTATGTGTTTTATCTTATTGTCGATTACTTTATCCTCGGCACAACAAGCGGGAACGGTGATAGTCAAGCTGAGCCCGGATGTGGTCTCAGGTGTGGATTCTCGATTAAAATCTTTGGCTGCATCAACAGATACGACTTCTATATTATCCATCGGCTTGAAATCATTTGACCGGGTCAGTCAAAAATATCGGGCACAAACAATGAAACGGGTGTTTCCCGATGCCGGAAAATACGAAGAAAAGCATAGAAAATATGGATTACATCTTTGGTATGAACTATCAATTCCTGATAGCGAAAATCCTGAGGTCGTGGCTAAAGAATATCAAGGCAATCCATATGTGCAAATAGCAGAGCCTCGTTATCAAATACGAAGAATGGACATGCCTAATTCTCCTAGTGATTCTTATTACGGAGACCAATGGAATTATCATAATACCGGACAATTTGGAGGAGTTGCAGGAGCAGACATTCGACTGCCTGAAGCATGGAGTATCAATACAGGAAGCAAAAAGGTAATTGTCAGCATTGTGGACGGTGGTGTTAATTATGACCACGAAGACCTCAAGGGAAATATGTGGGTCAATGAAGCCGAATTAAACGGAGTGTCAGGTGTAGATGACGATGGCAACGGTTATGTTGACGATATATATGGACATAATTTTGTAAAAAATAGAGGCGTCGATATAGGCACAATTCAGAAAGAAGCACATGCAACACATGTTGCCGGAATTGTTGCTGCTGTGACCAACAATGCGAAAGGGGTTTCTGGTATAGCCGGGGGTGATGGTTCAAGTAATGGCGCACGTTTAATGGTTACACAAATTATGAACGATGTTACCTCTGCCGCAAGTATTGGGCCGGCCATGATTTATGCAGCCGACAATGGCGCTGTGATTTCACAGAATAGTTGGGGTTATGAAAAGCCGGGGAAAAGCAATGCCTCCGATTTGGTTGCGATCAACTATTTTATAGAACAAGCCGGCCGGGATGAGAATGGTGATCCCCGCAAGGGAACGCCTATGGCAGGGGGTATAGTTATTTTTGCTGCCGGAAACGATTCTGCCGACAATAAGTGGTATCCTGCATATTATGATGAAGTAATTGCTGTGGCAGCAACCGATAATCGCGGACAATTGGCTTCTTATTCCAATTTTGGCAGTTGGGTTGATATCTCTGCTCCCGGTGGTGGCGGTGTATACAGTCAAGGAATATTAAGTACGGTGTATACTGCTGCTCGTCCCAATAGTTATGCATACATGTCTGGAACTTCGATGGCTTGCCCGCATGTATCGGGAGTTGCCGCATTGATTCTTTCTCAATATGGAAGCGAAGCGTTTACGCCGGATATTCTTCGAGAGCGTTTGTTGCAAAGCGTTACATCATTGAGTACTTTTGATCCAGAGCATATGTCTGTTATGGGCTCAGGATTGTTGAATGCAGCACAAGCGCTTGCGTCTGGAGGAACGCCTGATCCGGTTATAGATCTCTCTGCAACTATGCGTAATGCAGTTTCTGTAACTTTAACATGGACCGTTCCAAACAACACAACATCTGTTCCGATTTATGCTTATGCTGTGGCATATGCAACAGAACCAATTACTGAGAGTAATTTTTCCAACTATTGGCAAACAACCATCACAACGTCCAATTCTCCCGGACAGACTCAGGAATATATACTTTCCGGGCTTAATCCGTCGACCGGTTATTATATCGCCATTCGTTCTATAGCTCGTTTAGGCGATCAATCTGCGAAATCCAATAACGCGACAGCAACTACGAGGGATAATCAAGCCCCACAAATTGTCAATCCACTGTCTGATGCCACGTTGCGTGATGTAGCTCCTGAAACCGCATTCAGCCTTGCAGGCGTATTTTCTGATCCGGATGGCGATGCAATGGTATACAAAGCAAGCAGTGCAAACACAAGTGTAGCAGAAGTCCGCACAGATGGCGATCAATTATTGATACAACCCATTGCAGCAGGAAGCACGGTTGTGACAGTGACGGCTGACGATGAAAATTCCGGCCTTGCATCGATTACTTTGAATGTGACGATTACAAAAAATCGTCCTCCTACAATTACAGGATTGCTGGCGGATACCACTTTAATTCCGCATAGGAATATAGTCAATATCATCCTTTCCAATTACATCTCCGATCCTGAAGGCGATCAAATTACGTATACGTATGAATTGAGTGCTACAGGTATTGTAGATATTACCATCAACAATGGTTTATTGACTATTGATCCGCAACAACACGGCTTTGTTACGGTTACATTAATAGCGTCGGATGCCTACAAGGCAAAATCAATCGCATATATTTATGTGACTGTTGAACAGAAATATACACCGGACGATCCTGGGAAATTGTTGGTATATCCGAATCCAACTTCTGACATTCTCTATTACTCGTTCATTTTGCCCGAAAAAGCTCCGATATATGTTCGTCTGGTTAATTCCATTGGCAGTTTGATATATCAGACACAAGAAACGGTTTTAGATAGTGGGGTTTACTATTTCAACATTGATATGTCTTTGTGGGCTGGAGGAATGTACGTTCTACAATATGTAGAAAATGGAAAAATTGTTGATACCAAAAAGGTAATCAAACAATGATTCACGTATAAAGTGGGCAAACAGCTAAAAACTTCTGAATATCAGCTCCAGTCGTCAGCTTTCCGGTTTTCAGTTTATAATTGAAATTTATCTACACAAAATTCAAGTCAATCTTGCGAACGTGTACCCTTCTTTGCTATATTTTATCAAGGTTTGTTCTAAGGCATACAACATATTTGTGGCTGCTTTTTCCGAGTCGTGGAACACGATCACTGATCCGGGGCGGGCATATTTTTTAACATTCTCAAAGCATGTTTCGGGTGATATTTTTTGATCGAAATCCATACACATAATATCCCAGAGCACGATTTGATAATGTTTTCGCAAATAGCGGTATTGCGTCCAATTCAATTTTCCGTATGGTGGCCTGAAAAAAGCGCTTTGAACGATTTGTTGTGCCCGTTCTGTGTCAGCCAAATAATCGTGCGTAGCGGTCTTCCATCCGTTCATGTGTTGATAAGTATGATTTCCAATTGTATGCCCGGATTCAATGATTTGTTGGCACATCTGTGGGTGGGTTTCAGCATTCTTTCCGCAAACAAAAAATGTTGCTTTGGCTTGATATGCTTGCAACATGTTCAATATCTGATTGGTTATGTGTTGTGTCGGTCCGTCGTCAAACGTAAGATATAGTTTTTTCTCCCGGGTGGAAACACGAAAAATTACATCCCGGAATAACAACGAACAAAGGCCGGGCGGATGTATCATTCTATATACACTTCCAAAAGTTCGGTTGGTTCTGTTGTTGCGAGAGAGAAATTTTTTACTACGGCCGGAATCAAAACCGTTTCTCCTTCACTTACATGCACTGTTCCATGTTCATGTCGAATTTCACACGAACCGGAAGTACATATATATATGATAAATGAATCCAAATGATTGAAATCTTTTTCGATTGTTTTGCTGAAACTAACCAGATTGGTAGTGAAATAAGGACATTTAACTACTTCGGCTGTGCCTTGTTCCGCTTTCTGATACAGCGTTTTATATTCTTTTTGCGCTTTATAGTCGATGGCATCCAGAGCCAATTCTGTATGCAGCTCCCGCGATTTCCCATTTTTATCGACCCGGTCCCAATCGTAAATCCGGTAGGTAATATCTGAAGTTTGTTGTATCTCTGCAAGCAATATACCTTTTCCAATGGCATGTATTCTTCCGGCAGGGATGAAGAAAACATCTCCTTGGGTTACTGGTTCGAAATTCAAAATATTGCTCAATGTTTTGTTCTTCAATGATTGTTCGTATTGGATTTTATCGGTATCTCGATTAAAACCAACAATCAAGTGGCTGTCTTTTTCTGCATCCATCACATACCACATTTCTGTTTTCCCGTACGAATGATGCCGTTCGGCGGCTAATTGGTCATTAGGATGAACCTGTATGGACAGGTCGTCTTGGGCATCAATGAACTTGATCAACACAGGAAATTCAAGCCCAAACCGGTCATATATGGAGTCGCCTACCAAATCGCCCATATATACTTCAATCAATTCCTGCAGATTGTTATTCTTTAAAAAGCCATTTGCTACAACAGAGATATCTCCCGGAACACCTGATACTTCCCAGCTTTCACCACAGCGATCCATTGGTTTCTTGTTCAATATATCACTTAACTTGTGTCCGCCCCAAATGCGTTCTTTCAAAATAGGAGTAAATTTCAGAGGATATAAAAATTGTTGTGTTTCCATTGCTTTGTTGTCATTTGAAAAATATATGGTAAAAATAGGCAAAAGATTTTACAAATTGTGGGACATGCAATCTAACGTCGATTGATAGATAATAATAACGGGTGAACAGGTAGCGTGTTTATCCATTGTTTTGTCATAATATTTACTTTTCCCAAAAGAATAAAATGTTATGCAAACATTAAAGGAGTCTTGCGCTATTGTATTCCATTGTATAGCATTAGAAAGAGCAACCGAATTGTTGGTATAACCGGGCAACCATTTGCAGGCTTACATCAAGTGTCGAATATTGTTGGATTTTTAAATCAAATACCCCTCCATTACATAGTATATTTTTATTTTTTTAAAAATAATGTACAAAAAATTTTCATTTAAGAAAAACATGTATTATATTTACACAATCATTTATCAACACAAGAAAAATATGGAACAATATTTACACCTGCCGAGAAACGGCATAAAACAAGGGCTCTCGAGATAAAGTCGGGAGCGATATAAGAAAGGTTTTATTATACATTTGAACTTTAATATACAAGATATGAGAAATGTAATGTGTCTTTTGTTCATTACTCTTATAATTAATGCTTGTAATGATAAGCCATTAATTGATTCCCTGTGTCCTTGCAATTTTGAAAGAGAACGCATGGAATATGCAGATTTCTCGCAAAAAGAGACCATTCTCTTTTATGATTCAATTCCCCGAATATTGGCATGGGAATTAAGAGAAGCAGATATAGATTGGATAATACACTTTACTAAAAACGATTCGTCCATGTGTTATTCAAATCGAAATTTCGATCATGGTTTTATTTGTAATTTTCCAGAAAAAGCTAAATATTGGAATATACCCTATGAAGGGAAAACAATGATCTGTAGCATTGAAGCATATCGTTCTTGTAATTCTCCAAAAGAAGGACCGCAAGACAAAGCTTATTATGATGTTATCATTACTCAATTTAAAGAAAAATAAACATGAAAAATATTATTTACATATTGATGTGTTGCTTCCTTTTTAACGGACATATCTGTGCACAAAGCCGTTATATGTATGTTAATGGAAAGAAGAAGGTATATTCTGAATCAGAAAAAACGTTAATTCGGCATGCGAAACAATCGGCATTTAGTGGAGAAGGGTTAGATTCTGATACAAGAAAATCGGTTCAAAAAATAATGGATGGAGTTTCATTGGTCGAGTTGAAAAAAAATACAAAGGCTTTGCAACAAAAACAATTAATTAACCAGAGTAATGTTTTATATACTAGTTCTGTCTTGGTAGATGAGAATGGTATGGAGATAGGAGGTATCACGGATGAAGTAATTGTTCGCCTGAAAAAATATGAAGATTTACCGAAGTTGACAAAATTGTTAAAAGCCTTTCCCGTGAAAGGAATCGAACTTAGCAATTTTGATGAAAGGACCTACATCATCTCTGTTAATTCAAATGTGGAAGATGCTTTGGATATAGCAAATAGAATACATGAAACCGGTCTTTTTGAATATGCTGAGCCTAACCTGTTACTTTTTATAAAACAAACAACCCAAGACGAATATTTTGAGCAACAGTGGGGGCTAAAAAATACAGGTCAACTCTTTGACAATAGTATAGGCATTGTTGGTACTGACATAAAAGTTGAAGCTGCATGGGAAATTGCAACAGGAAATGGCATCAAGATAGCGATTCTTGATGTTGGTGTGCAATTGAACCACCCTGATCTCGAAAGAAACATACTACTACCGGGATATGATGCTACAGGTGGTTCGGGGCAAGGAGCTCCTGCAAATGAAAATTCACATGGTACTGCATGTGCAGGTGTTGCTGCCGCAGTAGCGAACAATGGGCAAGGGATAGCAGGTGTGGCTTATAATGCCAAAATAATGCCTGTGAAAATATCGCAAGATTCAGAACACATTCTGCCCTCATTATCTACAGATATGGCAAATGGTATAAATTGGGCTGTGACAAACGGAGCTGATGTGATTTCTATTTCTTGGATTGCCTCGGAGAGTAATACATTAAGGGTTGCAATAGATAATGCCGTTAGTCAAGGACGTACAAACCATCGTGGTTGTGTCATTGTTGCTGGAACAGGTAATGATTTTGGAGAGTATTCTTTATATCCTGCATCTCATCCTTCTGTTATCGCAGTGGGGGCAATTGATAATCGGGGAGACAGGCCAAGGTTTTCAAATTATGGTGATGTCGTAGATGTTGTAGCTCCGGGA
>JAVBPN010000389.1:0-10821 GCA_031549585.1 Bacteroidales bacterium | reverse complement strand
ACCATATGCAACAGGAAGCAGCCCGGACAGATGCGAAACCGGAACATATTCAACAATGTACCCAGAAGTTACAAGTATTGAATGAGCAGAAAAAAGACTTGTCATCGGCCATCGATACATTGTTGGATGACATTGCAAAAGGGAAAAAGTACATGAAAGTTTACAAACAAATGAAAATGTATAATGATCCCGACCTCAATCCGGTGCTTTACGGGAAAAAATAATGGCAAACATACTTATCCTGAGGTTTTCAGCCATTGGAGATGTCGCTATGACTGTCCCGGTGGTTGATTCATTGGCGCGTCAATATCCAGATGATCATTTTACAGTTGTTTCGCAGCGTTTTTTAGCGCCGCTTTTTGCTTATTGTCCTCCAAACGTTCAGTTTTTTGGAGTTGACCTGAAAAATGAGTACAAAGGTGTAGCGGGGATGTTCCGGCTGTATAAAAAACTTTCAGCGCAGGGCTTCGATGCGGTGGCTGATCTTCATGATGTATTACGCACCAAGTTATTACGCTTTTTCTTTGCTTGTAGCGGAGTGGCTGTAAAACATATAGACAAGGGGCGGAAAGAGAAAAAACAACTGACTCGTAAAAAGAACAAAATACAGAAACAACTGAAACCTTCAACGGAACGCTATGCGGATGTATTTCGGGCTTTGAATTATCCGATACATGTTGATTTTCGTTCAATATTTGGCATTTCGCGTGGTGATTTCAGAAAAATAGAATTTTTTGTTGGAGCGAAAACAGGAAAATGGATAGGAATTGCGCCCTTTGCCAAACATCAGGGGAAAATATACCCTCTTGAACGAACAGAAGAAGTATTGGTTCACTTTTCCTCAAATCCTGATATAACGATCTTTTTATTTGGCGGAAAAGAGGAAAAAGCATTGTTGGAACAATGGGGTGAAAAATATGGATGCATGGTACCTGCCGGAAAACTTTCGTTGACGGAGGAACTCATTTTGATCAGTCATCTCGATTTAATGTATTCGATGGATTCGGCAAATATGCACTTGGCTTCCATTGTTGCTATTCCTGTAGTATCTGTTTGGGGGGCAACGCATCCCTTTGCCGGTTTTTACGGATACAACCAACCGGAAGAATATGCGGTACAAACAGATTTATTTTGCCGCCCTTGCTCTGTATACGGAAATAAACCTTGCTATCGGAAAGATACCGCTTGCCTGATGGAAATTCCACCGCAAAAGGTTATTGACAGAATATGTGATGTTATAAAATGTTGAAATTTTAAATAATACGAGGGGAAAAAGGTTGTCTGCTTGATCGAAAAGGCTTATTTCTGTTTTGTTTTATTGTTGAACTACTTTACATTTGTGGAAATTAAAAATAGATCGAATGAATACAAATAAACTCATTACCATAGGCAAACCTGTTGCTATTGCAACATTGGTTTTAGGTATCATCCATGTAACGGCTACTTTTACTCCACTCATACAGGAAGGTATGGCGTGTATGGATCTTGGAAGTATCAAAGCCATGACATATATGAGCCTTATGTGCGGAGGATTTCTCGTATTAAGCGGATTGATTCTGTTTATGTTGCTGAAAAAATTGGGACAGTTTTTATTTTTGATTTTGCCAATTTTAGCGATAAGTATTTTTGATGGAATTGGAGGAATCTTAGCCGTATATTATATGTTCGATAATCCGTTTGCATGGATTACTCTGTTGTTGGGCTTGTTCATGTTGTTGATTGCGATCATGCTTAAACAGAAGATTAAAGTCACGATATAGGCGATTACAAAAAATTATGGCATAAAAAAGCCCGACCATTTTGGCCGGGCTTTTGCAATTTTATGGTCGAGAACTATTTCTTGGTCATGTGTTTTTTCATTTGGGCAATATCTTGCAACCAATCTTCTATATCTTGCTCATGTTCCAATTCATCGCTCAAGATTTGAGTGGATATCTGATAAGTACTATAATCGAGGCCATTTGTATAATCTGCTATTTCCTTATATCGATCGATGGCACATCTTTCTCCACTCAGGTTTTCTTTAAGTATTGTTTCAATATAAAAATCTGTTGGTGGGAAATACTTACATTTGCTTAATTTGAACCAATCTGCGGGAGAAGTTACCGGAATGCCTTCCAATTGTATAATTCGTTCGGCAACCAATGCCGCATGACCAAACTCTTCTTGCGCATGTTTCATTAGTTCTGCTTCTATCGCTGTGCGCATAGGGCCTTCCATCAATTGCGCTCCTATCCAATATTGATAAAAAGCAAGCCATTCTTCACTTAACGCCCCATTCAACATGTCAATGATTTTCTTTACTTCGATTTCTTTGATAATTTTTACACCTTCTTTTCCCATGATTGATAAATTTTGATTGTGTTTTATCTACGTGGAACAAAAAAGCCAAGGCAAATGTTCATAAAATCAGGAAAACACAATCTTTCCTTTTTGGCGGGTTATGTATTTTCTTGACACATCAGTGTTTTTTGAAATATACTTTTTTCATATAACCTCACTGAGCTATTTTCGATTTTTCGACTGTCAATTTTCAGGTACTTATCATTTATTCATGTAATTTTGTAGTTATTTTATACCTGTCAAAAATTCATATTATGCACGAGAAAATCATCATTCTTGATTTCGGATCACAAACAACACAGCTCATCGGGCGCAGAATCAGGGAATTAAATTGTTATTGCGAGATTGTGCCATACAATCAATTTCCCGAAAATGACCCGTATGTCAAGGGTGTTATTCTTTCCGGAAGTCCGTTTTCTGTGAATGACCGTGAGGCTTTTAAGCCCGATTTATCACCTATTCGCGGAAAATATCCGATTCTCGGCATTTGTTATGGAGCACAGTATATTGCATATTCATCCGGAGGAAATGTAAAGAAGACCGATTCGCGGGAATATGGGCGTACATTCCTCACGCCTATTGAAAAGGATGATCTGTTTAAAAGCGTCAAAGACATGTCGCAGGTGTGGATGTCGCATGGAGATACCATCACAGCTGTACCGGAAAAATTTCAGGTGATTGCCACTACAGATGATGTGCCTATTGCGGCATACAAAATCAAAGACGAGCAAACATGGGGAGTTCAATTCCATCCGGAAGTCTTTCATACGGAAGAAGGGATGTTGATTTTGGATAATTTCATTGATATCTGTGGAATGAAAAAAGATTGGACTTCGGCATCGTTTATTGAAACTACCGTAGCGGAATTACGGCGTCAGTTGGGCGATGATCAGGTGATTCTTGCACTTTCCGGAGGTGTTGATTCTTCTGTGACGGCTGTATTGCTCAATCGTGCTATTGGCAAGAACTTGACATGTATTTTTGTTGATCATGGATTGTTGCGTAAAAATGAGTTTGAAAACGTTTTGCTCAATTACGAACATTTGGGATTAAATGTGATTGGTGTTGATGCGAAAGAAATGTTTTATAGCCGGTTGGCCGGTGTGAGTGATCCGGAAACCAAACGGAAAATCATCGGAAAAGGGTTCATCGATGTATTTGAACAAGAAGCCAAGAAACTTCAAGGTGTCAAATGGTTAGGGCAAGGCACAATTTATCCGGATATTATCGAATCTCTTTCTATTACGGGAACAGTGATCAAGTCGCATCACAATGTTGGCGGCTTGCCTGAAAAAATGAACTTGAAATTGGTAGAACCATTGCGATTGTTATTCAAAGACGAAGTGCGCCGTGTGGGGCATGAATTGGGTATGATGCCAAACCTGATTAATCGTCATCCTTTCCCCGGACCCGGCTTAGGAATCCGTATATTGGGGGATATAACGCCCGAAAAAGTCCGGATTTTGCAAGAAGCGGACGATATATATATCAATACCTTACGCGAATGGGATTTGTATGACAAAGTGTGGCAGGCTGCGGCAATATTGTTGCCTGTCCGATCGGTAGGTGTTATGGGTGATGAGCGGACATATGAAAATGCCATTGCGTTGCGTGCAGTAACTTCTACCGATGCCATGACAGCTGATTGGGCGCATTTGCCTTATGATTTTATGGCTAAGGTATCTAATGAAATCATCAATAAAGTACGCGGCATCAACCGCGTTGTATATGATATCAGTTCCAAACCGCCGGCAACCATTGAATGGGAATAGGCGCTTGTGTTGATGGTGTTTTTATTTGTTGATTGTGGATCGATCAACGGAAAATGAATTTGAACGTTTTTATTAACCGTATTTTCCTTGTTTCGTACAAAGAATAGTTATCATTGGTGGATTGCATGTATGCTGATTTTCATGCTTGGCGCATGTAATCCGACTCGTTATGTTTCCCAAGGAGAATATTTGTTGGATTCATATGCGATTGAATCCGATAACAAGACAATCAAAAATGACCAATTGAAATCCTATGTCAGGCAAAAACCGAACAAAAGGATTATTGGCGTCAGGTTTCATTTATGGCTATTCAACCGGTCCAAACCCGAAAAAGAAAATAAGTGGAACAATTGGTTACGTAAGTATGGTGAAGAGCCGGTGATTTTTCAGGAAAGCATGACTGAAAAAAGCCGTGAGCAACTCAAACTTTTTTTTGAAAGTAAGGGATACTACTATGCGCAAGTTACTGACACGGTTCTGTTGAAACAGAAACGAGCTGATGTACGGTATAAAATCCATTCCGGATGGCCTTATAGAATAAGCCGGGTTGATTATGATATTGCCGACACGGCTATCTCACGGTTGGTGTTGTCTGATACGGCCAGGTCGTTGGTCTCAAAAAACGTGTTGCTTGATGTGGGCATTTTAGAACAGGAACGCAAAAGAATCGAAACTTATTTGAGGGATCGAGGATATTTTAACTTTTCAGAAGATTATATTTCTTACAAGGCGGATACAAGCCACCAAAACAGGACAGTTTCGCTTGAATTGAACATCAGGCCATACACGGAGCGTTCTGCTGACAATCAAATGGTGGAAAAACCATTTCCAATCTATACGATACGTGCAGTGACCGTGAATGCCAGCTTGAGCATGCGTAACCTCATGAATGTGCCCGATGCCCCGAAGACTATGGCCGACACGATTATGCGGGACAATATGCGTTTTATCATTCCCAAACAGTTTCCTGTGAAATCGTCTACTATTTCGCAACAGATGTATATATTTCCCGACTCGTTGTACCGGGTATCTAATGCAAATCGTACATACCAGCATCTATTAGGCCTACGCAATTTTCAGCAAGTAAATATCGAATTTACTGAGGTGCCGGGACAAGCTACTGCGACTCACCGTGAATTGGATGGCCGCATTAATATTCTTCCATTGCCTCGGCAGAGTCACCAAGAAGATATAGAAGGGACTAACTCAGGTGGAAATATTGGAGGTGCAGTAAGTGTGACCTATCAAAACAAAAGTTTGTTTGGCCATGCGGAGATTTTTGACCTTAGGTTGCGCGGCATGATTGAAGCCGTGTCAAAAACCGATGAAACATTCAAATTCAAAAATACATTTGAGTATGAGGCGGAAGCATCTCTCAATATTCCGAAATTCTTGCTCCCTTTCCGTTCGCAAAGGTTTATTCAACGATACAATCCGAAAACATCATTTTCTATTTTGTATAACCATCAACGGAGACCGGATTATACCCGAAGCGTATTCAGTACTTCTTTCGGATACAATTGGAAAGGATCGGATGTTATTACCCATATTGTTAAGCCGTTAGATGTCAACTTTGTGAACCTTTTGAATGTTTCTGACCAGTTTCAGGAACAATTGGACAAGTATCCGTATCTGAAAAATAGTTACCAAACGCACATGGTGGTTTCAAGTAACTATACTTTCATCCGCGATATGCAGTCAAGAAATCCGGATAATTTTTTCTATTTCCGGACCAATGTAGAAACAGCAGGCCTCTTGCTCGATGCAATTTTTAAGATGACAGATAATTCCGGTAAACCGTATAAGATCAGTGGAAATGCTTTTTCGCAGTTCGTTAAGGCTGATTTTAATTTGATTCATTACTACACTATTTCAGGGAATAATAGGTTAGTTAGCCGGATTTTTATGGGAATAGGTTGGCCATATGGCAATTCGGTGACAGATGGAGAAGATGGATCTGTTGCGACCATGCCTTTTGAAAAGAAATACTATTCCGGCGGTGCAAATAGCGTTCGTGGATGGCAATTACGGAGTTTAGGCCCCGGTTCTTATTATGATCCGGAAATGTCTTCAACATACCCGAACAACACAGGAGATATGAAATTGGAAGCAAACCTGGAATATCGTTTCAAATTAATCGGTATTGTTGAGGGAGCGTTGTTTATGGATGCAGGAAACGTATGGGATACACATAAAGATGCCACGCGTCCGGGAGCTAACTTTAGCTTCAATCGGTTCTACAAAGAAATCGCCTTAAGTGGTGGGGTTGGTATCCGGTTTGACTTTAAATTCTTTATTCTTCGTACGGATTTAGGGATGAAATTATACAATCCGGTGGGGGCACAATGGCTACAATTTGACAAAATCAATAGAAATACGTTCAGCGGAAGTATTAGTATCGGATACCCATTTATGTAGTAGACTGCCCTAAATTCTTTTTTGTCGGATCATAACGGAAACCTAACAGGTATTGCTTTCCTGTTAGGTTTGATTTATATGAGATTCATTGAATCGCTTTCCTGTTTTCTCCCTTTCCGGTAGCATCCGGTTTCTTTTAGCAAAAGTCAGTGCCTTTCTGACACCATCGGAAATCTTTTAGTCAAAGTCAGCGCCTTTCTGACACCATCGGAAATCTTTTGGTTAAAGTCAGTACCTTTCTGACACTATCGGAAAACTTTTGGTCAAAGTCAGCGCCTTTCTGACACCATCGGAAATCTTTTAGTCAAAGTCAGCGCCTTTCTGATACCATCGGAAAACTTTTGGTCAAAGTCAGTACCTTTCTGACACTATCGGAAATCTTTTAGTCAAAGTCGGGAGCCAACTACTACCATCTGAAAAAATATGGTGAAAGTCGGGATTTAGTCGATACCTTTTGTTTACCTATAATGACAATAATACCCCCATAAATAACGTTGAGCGGAACTTGCAATTCCGCTCAAAATTGGTGGTAACAATACAATGAATCATATCTTATCTCGAACTCAGGTTAATTAGCTTCGCTGAGCTTCGGTTTAGCCATAGTTTATGGCTTTTTACAACTTCTTATTTTTAATTTTTCCTTCCCATGATAGCGCCTATGGACAGCAATATACCTAAGGCAACACCTAAGAATGCGGCAAAAAGTACGCGCCATTGCTCAGGAAGCATAAATGTGATTGTATGCGCAGGGATCCAGAAAAAAGGTATGGTTTTCTTAAATACAAAACCGTATAAAACGCCCCAATTGAGATGGGTGAAAATTTCCTTAAATTGAATCGGCCTGAAAAAACCTTTTAATGTGCCGCCATTATTGAGAATATGTGTATCGGTTACTTTATGCAGGGTCATAAAGACCGGTGCAAAGATCAAGTTCATCGTTGTGCTGATGCTGAAAGCAACAACAAGCCTGATACAGAAATCAGTTGATTGAACATTCATGCCCATATTGGTCAAGAAAGCCGGCGTGCCTTTTGAAAAAATGGTCATGGCCATGCTGATAGCCATACCCAATATACCCCAAACAATGGCACGTGGAATCAACCCAAACCCGGGCATATTATACACGCCCTTTTGTATACGCAACCCGATAGACTCTCCCAGAGTAGCCAATATTCCAAACTTGAGGAATGCCATCATCATGGCTCTCCAATCCTTGTAGCTGCTATATGTCAGAAACCATTCTTTAATGGGTTCAATAACGAAGAATATTCCAAAGAAAACAATGCACCCGATAATGAATATAATATCTTGCTTTTTCATATTGTAAAAGATGTTTGATTAAAGAAAAACGGAGGCAAATTTATACGCATTTGCGTATAAAACAAATTATGTGGTCAAAAAAGAGTCGGATAGTCGTCATCAAACCTAGCAAGAATGGATGCAAGGATAGCTTGTCTCATAAATTTCGATTTATTGCCTACGCCATATTTGCTGCAATAACTATTTATTGCTTTCATTTCTCTGTCGTTGAACAGAATACAAGACTTATTCTTACGAATTAAGTCAATATTTCTTTTGTATTCGCCCATTGTTTTTTGCTATAATTGCTAATTGGTTTACCGCACTAAAGTACAATGTTTATTTAGTGGCAACATTCGGCCGTCTGGAAAGTTATCAAAAACTTATAAACAGCATTGTAAAACAGGAGCAATATTAGTGTCATGTCAATGGCGAAACGCTGCAAACGTCATTGGCTTCGCCGAGCTCGTAAACTCGGTTGCGAACCCAAAGGGTGAACTAAGCGAAGCGCTCTCGTGAGCCGCAGGCGAACAACAAAGCAATCTCAAAGGGCAAAAAAGGATTGCTTCGCTACGCTCGCAATGACGGCGTAATAAAAGTCATTTACGAGTTGATATAACATTAGATAACTGTGATTTCGCAAAAATCGTTTTTCCCGTTTGAAACAACCGTCAAAGTATATTTGCCCGGAATGATACCTGAAGGTATAGTTACCGTAATACTGGTTGCCGATTCCGCATCAGGAGTAAGGGGTGTGCTATTTTTGTGGAATAAGACAGTGTTTCCAGTACTTTGAAAATATTGTCCGGTAATCACTACTTGGCTTCCGGCACTGACCGTTGTCGGGCTTACTGCTTCTATTTTAGGGAGAGGGGGCAAAACGGTAACGGCATAGGGTAAATACATCCATTGATTGTTGTATATCACTTTGATCTGATAATCGCCCAAAGGCAAATCAAGGGGAATAGATACGATCAATTTCCTATTCACTATGTGCTGAGGTTGTATAGAAAGCGTATCCCTCCGGTTTCCTTGTGTAAAAATCATCCGGTTGTCTGCATCCGGTTGCATTTTTTGGGTATCGAAATTAACCTGAAAAATGTATCCTTGGTGCGTTGTTCTTTCGTAGTCGGAAGAGACGGTATAATCGGTTTTTGTGCTTTCGATAACCGTAACAACATAATCTTGTGTTGTTCCATCAGCTGCTGTGACCGTATAAGTACAAGGAATTGAAAAATCGCGTACTTCTTTACTTGCTGGGGAAACAGAGGCTTTATCCGAAATCAAAATTGTTGGCGTTAATTTCCGGACGTCGGTTCCATTGGGAACGGTTGCCGTGATGGTCTTTAAATCTGCATCAATGATTCCCACAATCGGAGGGTTCAGGGATGTAAAAGAAAAGGTGATGATTTCTTTTTTAGATAGTTTTGTTTCTTGCTCGTTTCTTTTTGCTTCTTCTTCAGCAGCAGCGGTATCATCATCACTCTTGCTACACGAAATGGCTATAGACATGACAAGCAAACAAAATGCGATGCTTAATGGCCAATATATGATCTTTTTCATGATTATTCTAAAATAAAATTTTACTAAAACCCTTAATCTATGTTATGGTTTGTATCTTGACTTTGATAAAATATCTTGATAATCGTCATTGGTAAGCAATTCTTCCAATGACGATTTATTATGCTTCATATACGATTCTATAATACGGTAACCCAGCCATACGACAGCTTTCCCCGGTGATTCACGTGTAAAATACGTACAAAATGGAGCCGGCCCCACCAACTTGGTAATGGTTAAGTCATCTGTCATATACAACATCTTTTTCTCCACCAAAAACACCCACATCTGTTTCTCATTGCTTTCACACCACTGTAGTTGATCCTTGGTGAATCCGAAAATCAAAGAATCAGGCGTACTGGGGAGCATTTTCTGTTGAAAATAAGCGATCTTTCCTTCGTATAAAATGTTGGTCAATACATTATTAATCGAATCATTATAAAGAAATTCCGTGTAACCCCATGCTTTCATGCAATCGGGCACAATAAACTCCTTTTCCATCAAGTTCTTTTGATAACCTGCTAAACCTAAGCGGGAATACATTTCTTCATTCTTGCCGAGATACATGTCCAATGAAATCGCCAATATCGAATCGGATGTGACCATTGAATTATTAAATCCGGAAATAATCGTGTACACAGAAGGAATTGCCCGGTCAGAGAATGCTTCGTGATACTTGGAAAAAGCTTTGCTCAGTTCTTTTTCTATATTGGAAACATCAGGATATATGGAAGAAACTTTCTTGTAGCTATCGTACATATACGAATCGGTAATGAACTTTTTCAAATCTTGCGCATACTGCGGTTGATCCACTTTGCCAATGGCAATCACTCTCTGGCTGTATAAATCCAACAACTCTCCATATTTTTGCTTCAAAGCCGGTATGGCTGTTTCTATCGAGTCGAGTGGAAGAGAAAATAGATACTGTTCCATCCGGTCGATTTTCACATCGATCTGTTTTTGGCCTAATCGGCAACTTTGAAAAGCGATGGCGAGCGAAAGAATAAAAATTAACTGTTTATACATACTAATGCTGCAAGGTAAATCTTTAATTTTGTTGATCAATCTATATTTGATTTGTGTCGACGGTCACAATTCAGTATTGTAATGAAATTTATTGCTCTCAAAACAAAGATTGTACCAGTTATAATGTGTACGAAAATTATTAACTTTTGTTACATGATGCACTGTATTTTTCGATTCATATGTGTCAGGTTTAAAATCGGTTATGCTTTTGAATCTGTTGACAATGGTGGAGCAAGTGTTGTTTTCATGAGGTTGTTCTCGGTTCGTCATTGCTGTAGAAGTCACTTAATTCGTTACATTCTTTAACATTTGCACAGGCATTTTTCCGTTAATGGCAGAATGAGGTCTATGCTCATTGTAATAGGCCAAAAATCCCAATAATTCATTTTTTAAATCATCCAGG
>JAVBPN010000078.1:0-13729 GCA_031549585.1 Bacteroidales bacterium | reverse complement strand
GTCGGGACGCTCGTTCTGGCAGTGGGGATGGTTTTTTTTATTGCACCCTATAAATTAGTGCCGGGTGGTGTATATGGGATTTCTATTGTGATCCATCATTTGCTTGGGACACCTATTGGTATGGTAGCATTGTGCATGGATATTCCTTTGTTGTTGCTTGGGATCAAGGTATTAGGAAAACATTTCGGGCTTAAGACATTTGTATCTATTATACTGACAGCTACGTTTGTCGATGTTCTTGGCCGTGTTTTTGGCAATAACCCTTTAGTGGAAGGCGATGCTTTGCTTTCGGCTATTTTTGGAGGAGTATTGGTAGGAATAGGACTTGGTTTGATTTTTCGTTCTAAAGCAACCTCAGGAGGTACAGATATTATTGCTATGATTGTTAGCAGATACACTCGACAACCGATTGGGCTGTCTTTGATATATGTGGATTCGGTGATCGTTCTTATTGGCCTAGTCGCATTTCATGATTGGAAGATACCGTTATATTCGTGGTTGGTTATTTTTATTACCGGTAAGGTAATAGATACAGTATTGGAAGGGATCAGCGTGAATAAGATTGTAATTATTATCTCCAAACAACACGAAGAGATCAAGAAGAAAATTCTGTATGATATGGATCGCGGAGGTACATATCTTCATGCCGAAGGGATGTATGAAGGAACTCCGAAGAAAATAATTTATACGAATGTCAGCCGCCGGGAATTGCCGATTCTGCTTTCTTATATCCGGGAAATAGATCCGGAAGCATTTGTCTCGGTGATCGATGCTCATGATGTGCTTGGCGAAGGCTTTCGCCCTCTGAGGGATCTTTGATAAGATAAAAAAGCGGAATAAAAATTTCGTTTTTTTATCTTATCAATAGTATGAAAATGTATCTGTACTTGTAGCACTACCTGTTATTGCTCTACTTGTTAGATAGCTATCAGAATTATATGTATATCCAAAATTATAGGTGGTTGATGTCCCTCCAGAAATTTCATGAATCATTTTTCCGGGATTATTTGGGCTATTGATGTGGGATAGTTCGTTTTTTGACGGTTCATACTTATATGTAAGCCACCATTGAGGAACACTTTGTGAATAAGGATTTTTGTTTTGGTCATAATCGCTGTATGTATAAGTATCCGTCGTTGATCCATTACTAATAACAGTTACTGTTGAAAGATTCCCATTAGGGTCATATGAAAAACTTTTGGTTGCGTTGTCACTTACCACTGAAAATAATCTTTCCTGAGCGTCTAATGTTAGTATCTCGCTTCCATATGTGATTACATTACCACTTTTTGTTATACTTGTTATTGTTGGATTGGCTTGATCATATGAGTGTAAGATACGTTCTTCTTTTAATTCGCCTGCACTATTATAAATTAAGTTTGTTAGATCGATTATTTGACGACCAGCTTGATTTGTGTAAGTGTATTCATCTACAACAATAGTATCATTTTTATATGCATAGTTATGAGTACCTGTACTGAATATCCAACTTTTTAAAAGCACTACACCAGGACTAACTATTGTTAACGATTGTATAACAGGCGCGGCTGTATTGTATGTGCCATCTCCATCTTGAAATGCAGTTATATTGACTTGCCCTATTTGATGCATTGTCACGACATTACGATCTGAAATTGAAGCAATCAAAGGATTGCTACTTTCAAATTCTACGTTTAATCCTGACGTAGCTGTAGCATCTAATTCAAAGGATCTTTCCGAAAGTTGTTTATTGGGAATACTGCCAAATGTTATTGATTGATCTTTTTTATCTTCGTCGCAAGAGACGAAATCGATCATTATGATGCTACATAAAAGTATGACTATTTGATTTATGGATTTCATAATTATAAAGAATTAAATTATTTAGATTGTTTTAACACGTATAAGTTTTATGTTTTCTGAATTATGGAAATTGACTTAATTTACGTGTATGTTACACTTTAACAAATAATATGTTGTTTTGTTGTAGTGGGTCTATGGCTATTCCTGATTGTACAATGCACTTAAATATGTGATTTTTGAAGGGCGAAAGTTTTTTGTATATATATAGATCAAGATCATTGGTATAAAAAATATACACTACTTTTGCACCTTTAATTTTAATATTTAAAGGTTAAAAGCGTTTCAAATGCAACAAAAGTGGTATTCCAATTTATATGTATTAACTGTATACCGATTACTTTTGATTCTGCTATTATTTACAATATCCCGCATACTTTTTTATAGTTTCAATACCGATTTATTTCCCCATATGACTATTGGTCATTTTGTCGATTTGATGGGTGCCGGAATCAAATTCGATTTGTCAGCAACGATGTACGTCAACGCATTGTATATCCTTTGCCAAACTATCCCTTTTCGATTTCGATACCGGTTGAGTTACCAAAAAGCGCTTAAATGGTTGTTTTGTATTACTAACGCGATCGTTTTTTTCCCTAATTGTGCTGACAGTGCTTATTTCAGGTTTACTTTCCGGCGGACAACCGTTGCATCATTGAAACAATTTGTAAATGATGCGGTCAATACTGATTTGATATGGCGATTTTTTCTTGATTATTGGTGGGTAATTATCGTTTGGGCGGCGTTGGTATTGATTATGGTTTTTGCTTATGGGCGACTTCAAGTGAATAAGCCGGCAATACGACATAAAGTTGCCCATTATGCAGTGGCTTTTTTGCTTATGGTATTGAGTCTTGGCTGTGTTGTAATTGGAATTAGAGGTAATATTAATGATTTTCCGATTGCCATGAACCATGCAGGGGAGAAAGTAAATAGCCCTGTGGAAACAGGCATCGTGCTGAATACTCCTTTTTGTATCATTCGGGCAGCAAACCAACAAAACATAAATGTCTATGATTATTATCCGGAGGATAAGTTACCCCTTGTTTATTCTCCCATTCATCATCCTCAATCGAACGGTTTTCATCAGAAAAATGTGGTGATTATCATCCTTGAAGGATTTGGAAAGGAAAATATCGGGTTTTTTAATGCTCATCTTGATCATGGTTCTTATCGTGGATATGCTCCGTTTCTAGATTCATTATTGAATGAAAGCCTTACGTTTACCCGGTCATTTTCTAATGGGGTCAGTTCTAACGATGCAATCACTTCAGTTTTATCTAGTATTCCCGGATTGATGCCCATTACATATGTGTCAACTATTTATGCCAATAACAGAATTAATGGTTTAGCCGAATTATTATCATCCAAAGGATATGACTGCTCGTTTTTTCATGGCGCGCCCAATGGGTCGATGCGATTTTTGGAATTTACCAGAATAGCCGGTTTCGAACATTATTACGGACAAGAGGCTTATGCCAATGAAGATGGTTATGATGGCCATTGGGGAATTTGGGATGAACCGTTTTTTCAATATATGGCAACGACGCTTTCGACTAAAAAAGAACCATTTTTGGCAACATTGTTTACACTGACGTCTCATCATCCTTTTCGCATTCCTGAAAAGTATAAAGATAAATTTCCGGAAGGCGAACTTCCCATTCATAAAACTATTTCATATACGGATTACGCGTTGCGTCGTTTTTTTGAAACAGCTTCTACTATGCCGTGGTTTGATCATACTCTTTTTGTAATTACAGCAGATCACACCAATGGGGCGGTTCACGATGAGTATAAAACAAGTGTTGGGCGGTTTTCCGTACCTATTCTTTTTTATGAACCCGGCGGTAGCTTAAAAGAAGTTGATTCTGTGTGTATAGTACAACATATTGATATTATGCCCAGTGTTCTTGATTATTTAGGTTATGATGCTCCTTATTTTGCGTATGGGCAAAGTATTTTTTCCGAAAAAATCGATCGACTTTTTGCGATCAACCGCATGGATGAAACATTTCAGATTTTTCAAGACCACTATGTTCTACAAGAGCTTGACAATCAATCAACAGCTTTATTTGATTATAAAGCCGATTCGTTATTGCAAAATGACATCAGAACAACATATCCGCAGGTCGCGCATCATTTAGATTCTTTGTATAAGGCTGTAATACAACAATATAATAATCGAATAGTGAGTAATAAAACCACTTTGTAATAAGTTATATTTGCCTCGTTTTGCGCATTATTACTAAATATTTATCTGATGTATTTTTTTAAGGCTTCAAGCAAATGATCATAATCTATCGGTTCTTCTAACGTCATATTGAATTGACACTCAAGAATTATTTTTTTGTAATGATCATTTTGTTCAGGAACAATAAGCATTACCGGAAGACCACCTCTGATAGATTTAATTTTTTGGAGTTCTTCTTCTTTTATATCTTCTAATATAGAAATATCGGCAATCACAGTGTCAATGTGGTTGGTTTGGCTGATGTGATCAATCCATTGTTGTACATTGGAAGCTTGGATGGTAGAAATACCTGTTGAGAAAAGTAATTTTTCATAATATTTGTATTTCATAACTCCCGGTTCGACAATCAAAGCCGTTTTATTTTGGAACGGTTTTATGGCCGAGTCTTTTTCTTCCGATTCGTCAAAAAGATGTTCGTCTTCACGCGTAATCGGCAAATAGGATATGGTAAAATAGAAGGAAGAACCAGATCCTTCAATTGATTCTACATGCATATCACCGCCCATCAATTGTACCAAACTTCGTGATATGGTAAGCCCGAGTCCGGTGCCTCCATAACGGCGGTTGTTACTTAGTTCGGCTTGCCGGAAACGTTCAAATATAACTTCAAGTTGATTTTGCGCCAATCCAATGCCTGAATCCTCTACCACAAATTCTAACATGTTGGGTGCAGATTGCTTGTATCCGAACCGGATATATCCTTTTTCCGTAAATTTAGCTGCATTGCCGATTAGGTTGTTGAGTACCTGACGCAAACGCATCGGGTCAACAAAGGTAACACAAGAATCAATGAACCCGCTATCATCTAAGATCAATGCGATACGTCCTTTATTGTTGGCTTGCAGGTACGTTTCAAAGAATACCTGTAATTCGTCCATCAGTTCGTTAATTCGGAACGGTATGGGGCGTATGTTCATTTGTTTTGCCTCTATTTTGGCAACATCAATAATGTCGTCGATCAATTTAGCCAATTGGGCGCTGCTGTTATTGATAACAGAAATGTATTCCTGCCGGCGCTTTGGCGACAAATTATCGGTTGCGAGGAAATTAAGGAATCCAACGATTCCATTGAGTGGTGTGCGTATCTCATGCGACATGTTGGCCAAGAACGCGGATTTTAGCTTATCGGATTCTTCCGCTTTTTCTTTCGCACGAATGAGCTCCATTTCGCTTAATTTTCGCTGGGTAATATCGCGTATTACCATGATGATGGATGAAATTTTTTCATCAGGGTCTTTGACGGTTGCTGACGATATTTCTCCGAAGAATTCCGAACCATCGTTTCTTACCAATAAGAGCTGAGGAATGAAAGCAATATGGTCTTTTAAAAGCGCACTAAACATGTTGTATGCTTGCTTGCGATCGTGTGAGTGTACGTATTTTTGCAATCGCAAATTGTTGAGGTCTATATCTTCCTCAATACCGAATAATTCCATTGCTTTTGGTGAAACCAAACGCACATGACCTTCAGGTGTACATACCACAATGGCGTCAGGTGAAGCTATTGTCAACTGGCGATACATTTCTTCGGATTGGCGAACGGCCTCTTCTGCTGCTTTTCGATCGGTGATATCGGTTGAATATTCCATTTGAACTAACCGTCCATCGACCCACTCTATTGCAGCATCAGTATTTTCAAGCCATTTTCCGGTATGGGTATTATAGTGTTCCCAATTATAGAGTCCGGTGGGATGATTGTTTTTGTCACGCAAGTTCGTTCTGGGGCAAAAATCACACATTCCATCTTTGCCTGTTTGCATGACTTTCCAGCATTCTTCGCCTTCAATGTCGTTACCTATTGATTCTTTGATTTTCTTATTAGCAAAGAGGATTTTTGATGTATCAAAATCGGTGACGAAGATATTGGCATTGATATTATCCAACACTGTTCTCATCGTTTGTTGTGATAAGCGCATGGAAGTTTCTGCCCAATAACGGCTTGTGGTCGATGAAATGATTTGTGACAGGCTGACCAATAGCTCTATTTCACGTTTATCCCATGTCCGTTGAAACCGGCACTCATCATATCCTACGAAGCCATAAGTGTTACCGTTAGCAACCAATGGCAATACGAGAATGGACTTGATGCCTTGTGCTGAAAGTGCTTCTTGAGTTGCAGAGCTTAGTTCGCTGAGATCGGAGGAACAGACATATCCGCCATCCTTGAAGGTATTAAACCAGTCGCTCGCATATTCGACGGGAATTTCTTGCAAATTGTCAATTTCAGGCTGAATGCCTACATTACACCATTCATAAGTGTTTTTAATGGTTTTTCCATCGGTTGATTTTTCGAATACATAAGTACGGCTTGCATCCACATAACGGCCTATTTCAGACAATACTTGGTTCAGTGCATCAGGAATATTGTCGGTAGCTTGTACGATTTGCAAAACATTGATCAAAACGTTTTGCCGTTTGCGTGTTGCTTCTAATTCTTGTTCTGCGATTTTCCGGTCGGTAATATCGATCATGAACCCATCCCAAACACGTACTCCATTTTCTGCCATGTGGTGGCTGGAACGCATATGTATCCATCTGGTTTCTCCCGTTTCTTTGCGTATCCGATATTCAATATCAATATCATTTTGATCGTCACTGTCCGTCGTATAGCATGCTACGAGTCGTACTTGATCTTCGGGATAAATAGACATGTAGAATAATGAACTATCGGCCATTACGTCTTCTACACTGATACCAAACATATCGGTGAAATAAGCGCTTATATATGAGAACCAAGTGGTGTTCATATCTTTGTCCATCAATTGGTATATCACACCACCCGGAAGATTATTACTAAGCGAAATCAAGCGTTCTTGGCTGGCGACAAGCTCACGTGTTTTTATTTCAACCATTTGCTCAAGCTGTGTCCGGTATTGTTCCAGTTCGATATCGGCCATCTTTTGCTCGGTAATATCATGCATGGTTCTCCCAAAATAACAGGTTTCAGCCAAAGCTATGGGGAAGACAGTCCCCAATGTGTAGCGTTTAGACCCATCGGGCATGTATATAGTCAGTTCTTGAGACATGGAAGTTTGTTCGCGTCCAACTTTGATGTAGTCAAGGCGTGATTGCCGCAACTTGTTAAAAGTTTCTTCCGTAACTTCTTCTTTAGGAAGGAATTGTTTTAATATATCCCACTCGTATTGCCCAATTGCTTGTTTATGAGAGATTCCTGTTATGATTTCTTGGGCTTCGTTCCATTCAATCACACGGCCTTCGTCATCTAGCATCATGATTCCTTCGGATGACTGCTGTATGAAGTTGCGTATTTTGCTTTCGCTGTCTTCCAGTTTCATCATGACTTCTTTGCGAGCGGTCATTTCGTGCTGCAACTGTTCATTCTTTGTATGCAACTCCTCGTTGGTAACAGCTAATTCTTCGTTGGTGGCATATAGCTCTTCATTGGTAGCATACAATTCTTCATTGGTAGCTTCGAGTTCTTCCGTCCGTTCTTTTACCAAACGTTCAAGTTCTTCTCGATATAAAACCAATTCCATTTCAGCCTGCTTCCGGTCAGTGATGTCGAGGATGAAACCATCGGTTATTACCCATTCATCTTCATGTCTGGGATGTGATGATATTTGAAACCAACGGGTATCATTATCCGAATAATTATAACGTACTTCTACATTAAAATCAGACAAACCAGTTAGGCTTTCATACATTTTAGGAACAATTTCGACAAAATCTTCGGGATTCATTTTCAAAAATGGTAATGCGACATTTTGCATGGCATCTATAACCGGCACATTACTTATTTTTTCCCAAGTTGCGCTTGCATAGCCAAGTTGCAAGTGAGTCAACCATGTTTGGAGGGCATCCGGTTGCGATAATTGTTCTTTGATTATTTGGAAACGGAATAGGCAGCCATTGGGGAAGTTATCACCCAATGATTGTAAGCGGTCCTTTTCGGCCATCAATTCACGTTCGGCATTTTTCCGGGCGGTGATATCAAGGATGATACCATCCCACAGGATGTTGCTTCCTTCCATATGGGGATGCGAAGTCATTTGCACCCAGCGTATTTGGTTGCCAAAAGGTACACGTATTTCGCAATCAAAGTTGGTCATGGTTTGTGCACTCTCGTGTATCGCAGCTTCCAATATGGGTAGGTCTTTAGGATACACAGCGCCAAAAACAGAAGAAATATTTTCCATTGCCATGTCTGTTGGAATACCTGTAACTGCTTCCCATGTGGCACTTGCGTATGCCATACTCATTGTTCCGGTTTGTGTGTCAAGCACAAAACGGTATAGGCATCCGTCTGGGAGATTATCACCCAGTGCTTCCAAACGTTCTTTTTCAGCAATTAGCTTTCGTTCAGCATCTTTGCGCCAAGTGATGTCCAACAAGATCCCGTCCCATACAATTAAGTTATTTTCCCTGTGCGGACGAGATGTTAATTGTATCCAACGGACATTGCCATGCAGATGAAAGCGGACTTCCATATTGAAATTCGACATGGTTTGTGCGTTTTCTTCTATGGCTTCTATTAGGTGTGGTAAATCGTCGGGATATACATTTTCAAGAACCGCGGAAAAGTCTTTTAAAGCGATATCTGCAGGAACACCAGTAACTTCTCCCCATGTGGTACTTACGTACATCATGCTCATGCTATTGTCGGCCGGGTTTAATGCGAAACGGAATAGGCATCCATCAGGTATATTATTGCCTAATGCCTCAATACGTTCTTTTTCGGACATTAACTGTTGTTCAATACGTTTGCGTTCAGTAATGTCGAGAATGAATCCATCGGAATATGCAATATTACCTTCATAATGCGGGTGTGATGAAACCTGAAACCATCTTTGTGTCCCATCCGGATGATTATAACGTATTTCAACATCTATATTGTTTAACGTATAAATACTTTTTCGGATTTCTTCCATCAAATACGGCAAATCGTCAGAAACAACCAATGCGAACACACTGCGAATGTCGGTCAGAGCAGATTCAGCGGATACACCCATTGCTTTCTCCCATGTGCCACTTACATAATCGAAAGACATCACTTCTGTCTGCAAATCCATTTTAAATCGGAATAGAGTACCGTTGGGGAAATTATCACCCAATGCTTGTAGGCGTTCTTTTTCGAGAGATGCTTCGCGTTCGGCTTTTTTACGGCTGGTGATATCGAGAATAAATCCATCGGAATATACCACATCGCCTTCTTGGTGTGGATGTGAGGAAATTTGATACCAGCGTTTGCTTCCGTCAGGATGTTGATAACGAATTTCTGTGTCGATGTTTTCCAAAGATTGTACACTCTGGTAGATATCCTCTCTGAGATGTAGCATATCTTCGGGGACAATATGTCCAAAGATTAAATTAATGTCCGACAATGTATCCGCTATAGACACGCCCGATAGCGTTTCCCATGTTCCACTCACATAGTCAAAAGACATGGTTTCTGTCTGCAAATCCATCTTGAAACGGAATAAAGTACCATTGGGGAAGTTGTCACCCAATGCCTGCAAACGTTCTTTTTCGGCAAACAACGCATATTCGGCTGTTTTCCGGTCGGTAATATCTAACATAAATCCGTCGCAAATGATATTTCCGCTTTCTTGCCGGGGTTGCGAAGATATCTGTATCCACCTGATTTCGGATTGATGTCTCATATATCGCACTTCGACGTCGAATCGGCTCAATTCTGCCACACTTTTCTGCATTGCATGAAAATATATAGGCAAATCTTCGGGTAGTACTCTTCCAAGGGCTACATTCACATCTTTCATGGCTTCTTCCCGTGGTACACCGGTCAAGTCATTCCATGTTTCACTCAAATAAGCGACTGTCATCCCCTGAGTGCGAACATCGAAAACAAACCGGAATAAAGTACCGTTGGGGAAGTTATCGCCCAATGATTGTAGACGTTCTTTTTCTGATATTAATTCTTGGTCAGCACGCTTGCGGTCAGTGATGTCAAGTATTACGCCATCAAATATCACCGATTCACCTTCTTGATGCGGAGCGCTTGAAATTTGTATCCAACGTAAATCACCATCAGAGTACCAGTAACGGGTTTCTATGTTGAAAGGCACCATTTCGTTTGTCGTGCGTATAACTTCTGTCATAAACCTTGGTAGGTCCTCAGCATAGATTTTTTTGAATACGACATCGGAATCTTTTTTTGCTTCTTCTATTGATGTATTGGTAATCGATTCCCAGTTGTTGCTCATGTATGACATGCGCATTTTTTGCGTTTTCGGGTTTATAACGAATTGGCTCAGGCAACCATTGGGAACATTATCGGTAAGTGATTTTAATCGTTTTTGTTCGTTGGCAAGTTCTTCCTCAGCTATTTTTCGATCGGTAACGTCGATCAAATAACCGTCAGAAACTACAAATTCACCTTCATGATGCGGGTGCGATGCGATGTGGAGCCATCGCATGGAGCCGTCGGGATGCAAGTAACGCGCTTCGGTGTCGAGGTTGGCCATATTAATAGCGCTGTCGTCGAATTTTTTCATCATGTCGGGAAAATCATCGGGATGAACGTGTGCAAACACGTTACGGACATCTTTTAATGTGTCTTCGGCGGATACGCCGGTAACTTTCTCCCAAGTGGCGCTTACGTAATCGAAAACCATAAATTCCTGCAAATTGCAAGACCTGTAGCGGAACAAAGTGCCATCGGGCAGATTGTTTCCCAAGGCTTCGAGGCGTTCCTTTTCGTCAAGCAATTGCTGTTCGGCATTTTTGCGACTGGTGATGTCGAGAATAAATCCGTCAGATACTACTTGCCCGTTTTCGTTATGACGATGCGTCGAAATTTGGAACCAACGCATATCGTTGGAAGTGATTAAAAAGCGGAACTCTGCATCGAAATTATCTTGCTGTCCGTCATATGTTTTCCATGCCCGATCAACCAAAAGGCCGACATCATCGGGGTGAATTTTCGATAACACGAGATCCATATCGTGCAAACCGGCTTCCAAACTGAGGCCGGTAAGTTTTTCCCATGTTTTACTCAAGTATGAGAACGAGAATTTTCTATTTTCCCCGTCATAATTGAACCGGAACAGGCAACCGTTAGGAAAATAATCGCCCAATGCTTGTAAACGGTCTTTTTCAGCAACCAATTTTTGTTCGGCAAGTTTTCTTTCAGTGATATTCACCATGAAACCTTCCCAAATAATATTTTTTTCTTCTCTACGTGGTGTTGACGATGTTTGTAACCATACCATCTGTCCGTCATCTCTCAGGAATCGATATTCAAAATAGAAATTGCTCATATTTGAGGCGCTTTCCATCAATTTCTGCCGATATCCGGGCAAGTCATCAGGATGCATTTTTTCCAATGAGCTTCCGAAATTTGTCAGTGTATCTTTTACTGGTATTCCTGTGAGGGTGGTCCAAGTTTGTCCTAAATAAGTAAAACCTGCATGTAGCGTTTCAGTGTCCATTTTATATCGGAACAGACAGCCATCGGGGAAATTCTTATCTAATGTTTGCAAGCGGTCTCTTTCTTCAACCAATGCTTGTTCGGCCACCTTGCGGTCGGTAATATCAAGAATAAATCCGTCCCATACAATCATGTGATCTTCTAAATGCGGGTGTGTGGCAGCGTTCATCCATTTGGTTTCTCCATTGACAATAGCACGTACTTCTACATTGAAATTCTCAAGGGTTTTTGCACTTTCCTGTATTTTATTCATGAATATGGGCAAATCGTCCGGATGTACTATGTTAAAAGCTACATTGATATCTTTCAAAGCATCTTTGGCAGGAATTCCAAGTATGGTTTCCCAAGTTTTGCTCACATATGCCAATTTCATTTCTTGGGTCAACGTATCGAGCGTGAAACGTAATAAACATCCGTTAGGTAAGTTATTACCCAGTGCTTCCAACCGTTCTTTTTCAGCAAGTGTTTCCTGCTCGGCGAGTTTTCGGGCAGTAACATCAAGAATGAAACCGTCGTATACCAACATTTCATCTTCCATATGCGGATGTGAGGATATCTGTATCCAACGAGTTTCTGTATCACTGTATATAAAACGTACTTCGTCGTTATAATCGGTTTTATTTTGGGCAGCTTCGGTGATATGCTGCACCATTGCCGACAAATCATCCGGATGAACTTTCTGCAGAATGGTTGAAAAATCATTCAGAGCATCATCTATAGGGATGTTAAGTATATGCTCAAATGTTCCTCCTAAGTAGACAAATTTTATTTCTAACGTTTTTGGATCAGTCACCGTGCGGTAAAGACATCCGTTGGGCATGTTGTCGCCTAATGTTTGCAAGCGGTTCATTTCGACGATCAGCTTTTGTTCGTTTTGATGTATCAATTCTTGTGACCGCATTTCTTCTGTTACATCGCGACTGATAGCGCCCATCATTACCTTTCCGGGAACACTTACAGGGAAATACAATACATGGAGAATTTTGTATTCTCCCGTTTGCTGATTTACCACACGGCGAGTCAGCATCTTTTGCTGCATATCGGTTATTACCTGACTCACTTCGGTTTTCAAGTTTGCACGTTCTTCTTCCGTTTGTTGTTCGGCCGGAAGCGTAAGAGATACTACTTCCCAAATTGTTTTTCCTATAGCGTCTTCTTTGGGAACTCCTGTTATTCTTTCGTATCCTTTGCTCCATTCCCTGATGATCCCTTTTTGGTCTGCTAACAATATTCCATCCACCGAATAGTCAAAGATACCGCGCATGGTATCTTCGCCTTCTTGTAAGGATTGCAGCATATTGTATGTGTCGGTACGATCTTTTATCACCAACAAGAATCCTGTTGGGCGATCTTTATCTTTTCCGATATAAATAGGCGAAACATTGCACGAAACACGATTTTTTTTACTTCCAATGCTGGATTGCATGAAAATATCATCAAATTGTAACGGTTTTCGTGTTTCAGCTTCTGCTTTTAAAGGGTCAATCAGTGTAGTAAAATCTGCCGAAGGACTGAAGCGTATTACCTCGTTCAATCGTTTACGTTTGGCTTTTAAATTGATGATACCAACAAGTTTTTCGGCTGCAACATTCAACCGTTCAATGTATCCTTCGGCATTAGCCAATATTACTGCTTCGCCAATGCTTTTAAGCGTGACAAATAAGTTTTCATTAGCGTCTTGTAGCTTTTTTTCGTATTGTTTATGTCTGGTAATATCTTTGATTTTGATCAAAAAATGTGTTACTTCCCCATCTGCATTGAACTTAGGTGTAGATACACCGGCAATCCATACAACCTCACCTGATTTAGTAAAAATCCGGTGTTCATGCTCAAAACTTTCTTGGCTTGCGGTAATTTGTTCTCCGATATGCTTAGCCAAAGATTTGTAATCGTCGGGATACAAAACGTCTCGCCATCCAAGTTTGCCCGATGTAAAATCTTCAGGAGCATACCCATATGTGGAGATGCTTTCTGAAATGGACTTTACGGTTATTCGTTCGTCATTTACAACATATAAAACGACTTCTCTACCATGTGCAAAAAGACTATTTAATGCTTTTGCCGGAAGAACATTTTCTTGCGTCTGTTGTTCTAATTGTTCCCTCAGGTTTTGAACTTCTCTTTCTAGCTGTGCAATCTGTTCGTGTGTCTGGCTCATAAACAGGTATTTTCAACGTATTTTATGGATAATTTCGCTTAAACAAAAACCAATAAAAATAAGTCAAAAAATG
>JAVBPN010000357.1:0-2502 GCA_031549585.1 Bacteroidales bacterium | reverse complement strand
AAAACCAACGATAGGTAGGTGAAAAATAACAAAAAGAGAATCAGCAAGCTATTTAATCAGCCTGAAAATTCATTAAAAACCGCTTCTGAAAATAAATTTAAAAGTGGTTCTTGTGATACAATTTAAAATTACATAGCAGCTTCCAAGTCTTTTTTTAAGGTTGCAACACCAGGAAATCCAGTGTATTTTGCAGTCCGTTTGCCTGTTTTGTCGTACACAAAATAAGTGGGAATTCCTTCAATGCCTAAACTTTTATACCAATAGCCCCATTGATCGTTACTTACACGATAGTGTTCGCCATGAAGGTCAGGAACCATTGTTGTCCATGGAGCCAATGGGGATGTTTCCCCCGTTATATAAAGAAATACCATATTCTTATTTTTCATGTCTTCCTTAAGCGGTTTCATCAATTGAAAAGCCTGAATGCAAGGCTGACACCATGTTGCCCATACATCTACCAATATCGCTTTGCCTTTATAGTTGACAAGAATTGCATCAAACATTTTTTCTTCGCTTACTGCAGGAGTTTCGTGCACGACACTTTCTTTGTTCTTTTGTCTGGCAAGAAAAATGTTTGTTTCTACCTGATCATTGGCTGCAATCAAAGCTTCCGCATATACCGGATGATCTTTAAAAATATTTTTCAATTCCGACTTTTCAGCTTCGGTAAAAAATTTCATGGTCTCAATCTGTCTGCCATAAAGTTGTGCTTGAATCACATCAAACAAGTTCCCATGATCGGTACCAAGAAATGGAGTAATTTTTTCTTTAAAATAAGAGAATCGTTCTTTCGGCGATTTTGCTTGTCCGGAAACGGGAAAGTTAAAAGCAGGCATTGATCCAAGCATTGCGGTTAAGTTGGGATAATATGGCAAATATGCCATCTTGTCGTCAATCATTCCATTCAGGAATGTATAATATTCCATGTTGGGTTTTTCCGGCACAAAGTTTAATTGTGACATATCACGAATATTATTCCGTCGCATGTAGGATATTGTCATAAAATTTTCATACCGTAATAAGCACTCAATAGTTTCCTCTATAAGAAATTGCTCCATTAATATTTGCGCATTGGCACTCAGAGGTTTATTAGATTGCTTTATCTCATTGAGTTTCTGATTCATCAAATTGATCACATATGTTTTATATTCTTCAGGAGTCATGTTTTCCATGTCTTTTATAATAGCATCCCGATCAATTGGCCTGAATTCTTGAATTGCAAGTATATCAGACGCCGAGAAGCAGCTTCCAGAAAAATAAGTATATAAAGCATCATCTGGTTCTTTATCTTTGCGTAGACGAGATTGGTAACGACTTTTTTTCTTCAAATCAACACAAATTTTCACTTCTTTGCCGGGGATCAAAAACATATTACCTATCGAAGAAGGTACTAAGCTGGGAAATCCAATGTAGGCTTCACCATTAAACGAACCATTATCTGCTATAGGAAACTTGGTTTCTTTTTTACTCAATGTCAACAAATCTGCACCAGACAGATTTACTTCGCTGAATCCCATTTCTTTCTTATATCCCAACAGTTGTCCACTCACGCGCGCAGGTTGCATGCTATATACAGGTGCAGGAAGCGGTTCAATAGAAGCATTCACAAATTCCGGAGGGATAGGATCAAAAGTTACCTTAGTCTTGGGGAGTAAGTTGATTCCCCATGTTTTGAAACAATCAGGACAATCACTTTCGATAAAATCGATCTTGGTTATTTCTTTCGGCAAAGGAGGAAAAAATAATTTAAAAACAATATGTCCCGAATCAGGCATAAAAGTATGCTCTCCTAAATTAATTCCTTCAGCCCGGGTAATAAGAAACTTTGTATCCGAATTACTATCTTTAATGTATGTTTCCTTAGCAATCATAATCCAACTCTTTGGATAGAAGAAAGCATCCATGTGCAGAATAGTGACCGAATCATACATCTCGATTTTACGAATTTCAACGGTGCTACTATTCCATATGTCAAAAGTTGGAAACTCTACAACGGCCGGACGTTTTTGACCACAACCGAAAAATACTGAACAACAAGCCAATACAAGCAGAAAATGTTTCATGATGTTTTTAAGTTTACGTGTTGAACGGAAATTAATATCGCGTAAATGTAAAAAATTAATTTATATGATGATCAGTTTATTCTGAAATTTTCGTAATTTTTTATTACTAAATCAATCATACCAATCGCAAATTATGAGAGACCTAAATCCTTAATGAACTACCTCTAAATTTCATAAAATTATTTTTATGATTGTCGGATATTATGCCTAAAGAACACCAAAAGTTAAATAAAAACGTCATTGCGAGGTGCTTGCACCGAAGCAACCTCAAAATCCAAAAACGGGATTGCTTCGCTATCGCTCGCAATTGTAGAAGTCACTTAATTCGTTACATAAAATGCGTTATAATAATCCACCATTTTATGATACGTACCCATGACCAATAAAAAACTCATTTCCGCCACCTTAGCCAAGCGTATGCTTGGCTGCATCGAAGAAT
>JAVBPN010000283.1:0-4576 GCA_031549585.1 Bacteroidales bacterium | reverse complement strand
ATTCTTCGATGCAGCCAAGCATACGCTTGGCTAAGGTGGCGGAAATGAGTTTTTTATTGGTCATGGGTACGTATCATAAAATGGTGGATTATTATAACGCATTTTATGTAACGAATTAAGTGACTTCTACAATTGCGAGCGTTAGCGAAGCAATCTATTCCATTATAAAGAGATTGCTTCGTCGTTCCTCCTCGCAAAGACGTTTATCTTCGACTTTTTGAACAGCCTCAAACAAAGAGAACTCTCACTTCGCATTTATCAAGTTGTTAAGATGGTTTCAACAAAATTGTTAATTATCAATTGTCAATTATCATTTACTTATGTTAGTTTTGTATTGATTTTGCAGTAGAATGTATTATCGTATTATCAAAATATCATCCGCATGTCTGTATTGACCGAAGCCGAAGAAATAGCCATCCAGAACCAGTTTCAGGATTTACTGCATGCGTGTACCTTTATCCGTTCAGAAAAAGACCGGGATCAGATTCGTAAAGCATTTGATTTGGCGCACGAAGCCCATAGTAATATGAGGCGAAAATCAGGAGAACCTTATATTATCCATCCTTTATGTGTTGCGCGTATAGTAGTTGATGAAATCGGCTTAGGGACAACGTCGGTTATTTCCGCCCTGCTGCACGATGTGGTGGAAGACACTGATTACACGCTTGATTTCATTGAAAGTCAATTCGGGCCCAAGGTAGCTACCATAGTTGATGGCCTGACCAAAATATCGGATGTGTTTGACAACAATTCTTCGCTGCAAGCCGAGAATTTTCGAAAAATGTTGCTCACTTTATCCGATGATGTCCGGGTAATATTGATTAAGTTAGCAGACCGGCTACACAACATGCGCACGTTGGACGGGCTTTCTCCTGAAAAGCAAATCAAGATCGCCACTGAAACCATTTATTTATACGCTCCGTTGGCGCACCGGTTTGGCTTTTATTCCATCAAACAGGAATTAGAAGATTTAAGCCTTAAATACAGGCATCCCAAAATATATTCGGACATTGTCAATTTGCTGAAAGACGATGAGGAACGTAGGCTTAAAGCCATTGAGGAATTTATGGCCCCAATCCATCAAAAGTTGATAGAAAACGGCTATAGATATGAAATGACAGGCAGGCCTAAATCCATTTATTCCATTTATTATAAAATGCAGCACAAAGGCGTTCCGTTTGAGGAAATATATGATTTGCTGGCTGTGCGCATTGTCTTTGAAGCCGATCCGGCAGTGCCCGAAAAAAAGCAATGTTGGAATATTTATTCGCTCATCACGGATATTTATACGCCCAAGCACGACCGGATCAGGGATTGGGTGAGCACGCCTAAAGCTAATGGATACGAGTCTTTGCACATTACGGTGATGGGTAAAAACGGCAAATGGGTCGAAGTGCAAATACGTACTCGCCGTATGGATGACATCGCTGAAAAAGGCTTTGCTGCCCATTGGAAATATAAATCTTCGGAATCCAGCGAATCGGAATTGGATAAATTCCTCAAAAACTTGCAGGAATCGCTCAAAGACCATAATGCCGATGCGTTGGAATTTATTGATGATTTCAAATTGAACTTGTTCTCTTCTGAAATCAGGGTTTTCACGCCCAAAGGACAAATCAAAACATTGCCTCAAAAATCAACCGCACTTGATTTTGCTTATGAAATACACTCCGAAATAGGGAATAAAGCAATCGCTGCCAAAATCAACCATAAGTTAGTGCCACTCAACCATATGTTGGCAAGTGGTGACCAAGTGGAGATTATCACGTCGGATAAAAAGCGGACACAGCGTGAATGGCTCGACGAAGTAACTACTGCCAAAGCCAAAGCAAGTATCAAAAACAACATCAAAGCCGAGAATAAAAATAGGTTAGAACAAGGCAGACATATGCTGGAAGCCAAGTTAAAAGAGAATAATATCAAGTCCAATGCCCGATTAATGCGCAAAATCATGGATGCCTATAAGGTGACCAATAAAGACGAGCTGTATGGAAAAATCGGCACAGGATTGATTTCATTGAATGACTTGCTCAAAATTGTCAAGAAAAGTACGCAAAAAAAATGGATACGTTATTGGCAATTACAGTTATTTGGCACTAAAGGACGATCGGCAACACAAGGATCTGCGTCTAAAGAGGATTCAGAACATGAAAATTACAGGATAGCCAAATGTTGCAACCCTATTCCCGGCGACGATGTGATCGGATACCTCAATACGCAAACCGGTGTGGTGTTGATACATAACTCCCGATGCCCTAATGCGGTCAAATTGTTATCCAACCGTAGCGATTTGGCTGTCCCAGTACAATGGACATCGTACAGAATAAAGGCATTCTTAGCGAGAATAGCCGTGCGCGGTATCGATAGCCCTGATATTTATTTAAGAATCACGCAGGGCATCACGGAAGACCGGCAGATCACTATACGTACATTCAATGTGTCCAGCTATAATGGAATCTTCGAGGGTACCATCGATCTATATGTCCCTAACGCAGAGGTGTTGGACGTTTTAATAAAACAATTGAGGTCTTTAAAAGGGATGGAAAATGTACAACGGGTGGAATTATTGGATGAAAAGAAAGAAGAATATCTATAAATCCATCGCTGAAAAAAGGTTTCCCAAATAAGTTATGGAACAGAACAATCAAATGACTCCGCCCGATTCGCACGGAAGGATACGAAAGTTGATCATCGATAATCGCGAGCGTGTCAAAGAACTTGAATGTATCAATCAGACAGCCAAAATTTTAAAATCCGGATTGCCTGTAAAAGACATGTTGCAACAAATTTGCTACCTTATCCCTTCGTCGCTTTTGCATGGAGAACAAGCTGTGACCAGAATCAAGTATGGCGATATGGAAGTCTTCACAGCCGGATTCACAGAAACGGCATGGCGAATGGCTCAATATTTCAAGACAGTCGACGGCCAACAGGGATTTGTTGAAGTGTGTTATTTACAAGAATTTCCATTTCAAAATGAAGGGCCTTTCCTAGATGAAGAACGAAGTATGCTTGATAGTATTTCAGTCATGATTGCTGGCCACCTGGATAGCATTGAAGTGGAACAACTTATTTCTACTGTACAGCGGGAAAATGAAAAGATTGAGGCCTTACAGGCATTTGAAGATAATAAGAAACACATTGATAGTAGGCACTTATTACAACGATTTTTGGAAAATCAGAATGCAACCATCAATACCTTGCACGACCTGATGCCGTTTAAGGTACATAATATCCTGATTGTTGCCACATTATATGATACATTCTCCATTGAAAAAGAAGGTAAGTTTGCCGAACACATGGGTGAGCTTTATCAATACAATGTTATTTCTTTACCCCGTATTACCGGCGTGACTACGATTGAAGAAGCGTTGAAACAGCTTCGGGAAAAGCATTTTGATATGGTGGTCATTGTGGGGAGCTCTGACAAAGAAATGCCTTTCCGCATGAGCAACGTTATAAGGAAGGATTACGGTTACTTGCCGATTTTTCTGCTGTTAAATCATACTACCGACCTGGCATACTACAAAGAACGTATCAAGCAAGAACTCACCATTGACAAGATATTTATTTGGAACGATCCGGAGGTTTTGTATGTAATGGTCAAGTATTTAGAAGATAAGGTCAATGTGTCCAACGATACGCAAGTCGGGTTGATTAAAGTGATCTTGTTGGTGGAAGATTCAGAAATTTATTATTCGAAATATTTACCGATCTTATATGCATGTGTGCGTGAGCAAACCCGCAAATTAGTGGAGGAGGTTCATGCCGATAATATTGTCAAAACATTGCAAATGAGGTTGCGGCCTAAAATTTTACTGGCATCTTGTTACGAGGAGGCAATGGAAATTGCCGAAAAATATAGTGATAACCTGATGTGCCTGATCACAGATGTTGAGTTTCCGAAAGAAAATATACAAACATCTGAGGCCGGATTTCTTCTTGTGCAGGAATTGAGGGCAAAGCTGCCTGGATTACCTATCGTCATACAATCGGCAGAGCGCAATGTCGCTCATAAGGCATACGAATTGAAGTCGACTTTCATCATGAAAAACTCCGAAACTTTATTGCCCGAAATACGCAGTTTCATTAACCATCAGATGGGGTTTGGAAGTTTTGTGTATCGTGATGGAAGCGGAAAGAAAATTATTTCGGTAAGATCCTTACAGGAGTTTGAAAAGCAGATTGACACCATTCCTGATGACAGCCTGGTATATCATGCACGACACAATCATTTTTCGCTTTGGTTGATGGCACGCGGCGAAATACGTATTGCCAAAATGATTTATGCAATCAATGTCCCGGATTTTGAAAGCGTCGATGCGTACCGGGCATACATGAAATTCGTGCTAAACCGTTACCGCAATGAATCAAATGCCGGGAAAGTTATCGAATTTGACGAATCTGCCCTTTTAAACGAACAATACATTATTAGTTTAGGCAGTGGCAATTTGGGCGGAAAGGGCCGCGGATTGGCTTTTGCAAACACATTAATATACAGCCTTCATTTTTCGGATATTATTCCCAATATCAGTATTTGTACTCCGCGTACTGCTGTGATTGGTACGGATGAATT
>JAVBPN010000016.1:0-19084 GCA_031549585.1 Bacteroidales bacterium | reverse complement strand
ACCCGTTAACGACTGGCCTGTACGCAATTGCTCTAAGGCTTTGGCCTGCATGGCCTTGTATGTACTTTCTTCCATTTTTCTATCTAAATAAAGTGTTTAAAGTTATCTTTTTATTTAGACAGAGTTGAGTTTACAGCCTCTAGCCAGGTAACATCTTCGCGTTATTCGAAGTTATTCGGATGGGCATCCTGGGCAGAACTGGGCACTGCTTATTTTGTCTCCAACCTGTTGTGGATTGCCATTGCACCATTAAGTAGTGGTTGGATGTCTTCATTGTGGTGGTTTTCTTTTATTGCACTACCCTTTACCATATGGTCATTGATTGTCCAAGTATTCGTTATCCGTAAATGGTGTTTATTCTGTTGTTCTGTTGTTTTTCTTTTGTGGGTGAATGCTATTGTTTTAACTATTTATCATCCTCAACCGGTAAACATATCCATTCTCGATACAGCTTTATTGGTATTATTATTTTTATCGTGTTTAGTTACAGTTATTGAAGTATCTATAACAAGCGGATCACAGGAAAGGCTGTATGCCCAGCAAAGAGAAACAGCCCGGATTAAATATGACATTCGGACCATACAAGCCCAACTGTCAGAGATAAAGCTTGAAATCGGCAATATGAACTTCGTATGGGGAAGCCTGCAATCGTATGATATCACTCTTTTTGTGAGTATTGCTTGTTCACACTGTAGGAAAGCTGTAAAGGAGCTGAAATGGTTATCGGAAACCTATCCCAATTTTAGTTATCGGTTGATTTTTGCTGTTTATTCAGAAAAGTATGATGAATCAAATGCTATTGTTTGTCATTTGATTAGCCTTTATAGGGCAATGAATAGAAATAAGTTTTGGGATATATTGGATGTCTGGTATACCATGCCAAATAAGAATTTGGAAACATTGCAAAAAGCATATCCGATTTTAAATACTCAAAATAACAAAGAAGAACTGGATGCCCTATATCAATTCAGCCAACAAAGCAAGATCGGTTATACTCCTGCAGTACTAATCAATGGACGGTTGTTGTCGCAATTATACTCATACCTTGATTTATATGGAATTGCACGAGCCTTAAATGCTAAAGAATAATGAGACTCAACGAACAAGATATTAAATCGCATCTTCAACAAATTTCTGATATTTTGTTGATCAATGGAGGCTTTTTATGCAATCCCGGCTTGTATTCCGGTGAGATGGGACTTGTATTGTTTTTCTCACATTATTCCCGATATACCCAAAATGATTTGTATTTGGATTATAGCTATGGTTTGATGGAAAAAATACAGAACAGAATGCACCGGAAAACACCAATTGATTATGAAAAAGGATTAGCCGGAATTGGGTCTGCTGTGGAATACTTAGTACAAAATAACTTTTTTGAAACTGATACGGATGAAATTTTGGAAGATTTTGACAAGCGATTGTTTTTATCCTATCAAATAGAACATTTACCAATTGAAGATATCCTAGATATAGGACGTTACACCTTATGGAAATTATCCGGGAATACTCAACAGAAGGATACAATTATACACAACATTTTGCCTCAAATAATAAATGTAATGGAAGAGTGGTACTCTTCCCAGGAATTGACATATTCTTTTATAGATCTGTATGCACAATTTTTAAAAACAGGGTTCAAATCGCCATCCATTAATAATTGTATTCATCATTTTTATCAATCTCTTTCAGTAAACAATATTCTCCCGCATGAAATACTCTGTTGGTCTAATAGTTTGCTACAATTGACATCCTACCCGGAATTTGGTATATATAAAGGTAAAGTTGAAGCAATCATAGAAAATATAATGGCGAAAAAATTTCCGACTTCATTACCCCATCCGAATATTTTTATTGGGTTACAAATGTGTAAAACAAAAACGACTGATAATATGATCAGTAAGTATTACAATAAAATCAATATAAAGAATATCATTAATTATGATATGGGTTTTCAAACTGGTCTTGCCGGTTGGGGTATTTTTCTTTTATCAGAACTTGATCAGGACAATTCATGGGCTTCTCTTTTATCCAGTGATTTTTATACCTTCAAAAAATGAATCTTTATATATTCAATGAAACTGAGAATGCAGCAGTATATGGCATAGGTACCTATATCCGGGAATTGACTTATGCCTTAAAAGATAGTGGAATAAAGATCAACGTGGTTAATTTGCGTTTTATCCAATCCAAGTTTGAGATAAAAACCACTGATGATGTTAATTATTGGTATATTCCGGAAATAAAATATCAGAATCCGGATATCAATTCCATTCAGGAGATAGAAGATTATTATTGTAATGTAACTTATTTGCTTCAACTATATATCAAGGATACGCATAAGTTGATCTTCCATTTTAATTTCAATCAAAGTCAGGTCTTGGCAAAAAAACTGAAAGAAACATTCGATTGTAAAGTTATTGCTACAATTCATTACTTAAAATGGAGTCTTCAATTTCATGGTAATATACAAAAACTACATTACATCAGAAATAAAGAGAAACAGCAGAAAAATAAATCGGAACAATTGTTATCTATCGTTGATAAATATGAACACACCTATTTTGAAACAGTGGATCAGATTTTAGTTTTGTCACACTATTCAAGTGATATTTTACATAAGGAATATCTGATTGATTTAAAAAAAATATATCTGATTTACAATGGGATAAATGATCAACTTACATTACATGTTTCCAAAAACGATTTGAGAAAAAGATGGTGGTTAGCAAAAGATGAAAAGTTGATACTTTTTGTCGGGCGTTTAAATGAAGCAAAAGGACTATCATATTTGATTCGTGCTTTTAATAAACTATTAAAAGTTATTCTTAATTGTCGATTACTGATTGCTGGCCATGGATTTTACGATCTATTTCTACAAGAATGTAAAGAATTTGCAGCTAAAGTGACTTTTACCGGATTAATTCCCCAGGAAAAACTCTTTGAACTATACCAAATAGCAGACATTGGCATTCTCCCCTCTTTTACCGAACAATGCAGCTACGTAGCCATCGAAATGATGATGTCTGGCTTGCCGATGGTAACCACAGCAGCGCCCGGATTGGCAGAAATGACCGAGGATGGAATCAGTAGTTTACAGGTTCCTATTATCGAACATCCGGACCGAGTAGAAATAGATACGGATTTGTTGGCTGAAAAGATGTTGTACCTGCTGCAAAATCAGGAGGAAGCAAAACGACTGGGAAAGAATGCACGCAAGCGCTATGAGGAACGGTATTCGGGAGAAATTTTCCGTAATAACATGCTGGATTTTTATCACTCATTGTATCCATCATCATGAACAAAATAATACAGGGATTGTGGGTATATGGTCAGCTACAAAGAATCCAAACATTATGTATCCATTCATTTTTGTCTCAGGGGCATGAATTCCATCTATATACGTATAACAAAGAAATTAATGTTCCCCAGGGAACTATAGTAAAAGATGCCTCAGCCATCATTCCTGAGAAAGATATCTTAATAGATTCATACGGAAGCCTGGCTTCATTCTCTGATTGGTTCAGGTACAACTTGTTGTACGAAAAGGGCGGATGGTGGGTTGATATGGATATGGTCTGTTTAAAAGCATTTGATTTTACTGCTGACTATGTGTTTTCGAGTGAACATGGCAAAAATGGGGTGCCGATTCTAAATATAGGAGCAATAAAAGTTCCTTCTCATTCGGACATAATGTTGTATTGTATAGAAGAGGCACAAAAAGTATTGCAAAGGGATTTACCGGATATTAAATGGGGCACATTGGGCTTATCCATTCTTCATTCATTTATGCAAAAACAAAAGAAGTTTCAATTCCATATCCAACCACCTCATGTTTTTTGTCCCATACCATATTGGTTATTCGAAGTATTATTTTCAGACATAATGATTTCCTTTACAGATGAAACACATGGAGTACACCTTTGGAACGAGATGTTGCGACAAAGAAATATGGATTCGATTAGTAGTTTCCATCAAAACTCGTTTGTCGAGCGAAGCATTAAATCTAATAAATTGATTAACTCAATACATTTTATGAAAAAGCATGCAAATAAATATCCTCAATTTCCGGATCAAAGGGAATCGGGTGCCACTGTCACCGAGCAGGTACAATTGGTTCTTATACGGATACTCCGGATATTCGATACAATCTGTAAAAAATATGATATCGATTACTGGCTTGATTATGGCACCTTGTTGGGGGCAGTCCGCCATAAAGGGTTTATCCCTTGGGACCAGGATATCGACATTGGTATTCTAAGAGCGGATTATGAATTATTTATCGAAAAAGGCGTCAAGGATCTGCCTATTGATATTTTTTTCCAGAATAGGGATACTGATCCATCCATCACACCATACACTCCTTATGTGGAGGCCCGATTAAGGGACAAATACAGCACCCTTACTTTTGCGCTGAAAAGTGGGATCTACAAACAGATTAACTGGCATAACGGCATCAATTTCGATTTTTTTGTGTATGACTGGGATGCAGAAAACGGATGGGTTTCAAATAATTGGGAACGGATTATGAGTAACGCATCGGTACATCTCAAAGAACTTGAAATTGAGTCAGTGACTTTTATGGATTTCGAGGGCGCTCAATATCCCGTCCCGGTTGGATATGATGCCTATTTGCAAAGATGTTACGGCAACTATATGGAATTGCCGCCCCAGGAAGAGCGCATAGGTTCAGAAGTCGATCCGTTTTCTCCCTGCGATCATCCGGCAAGCCTCCATTGGAAAGACCATCATTTATACGAATGACCATGCAGTCCACACACGTACAGGATACGGTCATACTTTCGACTGGATGTGATCGTTAAAAATCAAAGAAGATTCATGTATAAAGTGACTTGTCCATCAAATATACAACCAGACCGGATCGATTTGTTATCCGGGAAAATGGGATTGGTTATATACTGGTTCCATTGTGCCAGGGTATATCATGATGAAACTTACGAAGAACAGGCATTAATGCTCATCGATGAAATACAGGTTTCTATCAGTACAGATATATCATTTGATTATGCCAATGGGCTTGCCGGAATAGGTTCGGCGTTTTGTTATTTGATTCGCGAACAATTCATTGAATCGGGAGATGAAGATATTTTTTCAGATATCGATGCATATTTTTTCAACAAGGTTTATTTTACAGCGCATACTGACCTAAACCGGGATACGGGCCTTATTGGTATTGGCTGGTATTTATTGAACCGTATAAAAATCATGCCAACCAACGACCATATAGTTTCCATGAAGCTGCAATACTTGTTACTTATTCTTCAGGATATTATATTTGCTTATTTGGGGATGAATGGGTATACCTATCCCTTCATTGACAAAACGACTGATGCTATTAGAGAAATACATGATATTAAAAGATTCATTTCGAAAATGCGAGCCACCGGGTTATGTCCCGAGTTAACACGAACGGCAATTTCGATGGTTGATGCCATGGAGTATCCCGATCAAAATATCTTTGCAGCATTGGAGGAAACACATGGCATTAATGACCAACAAACCATCCGGTGTCTTATGGGAGAAATAGTTAAATCCCGGAAAAACACACTTGAGGGTCATTTGGCAGCGCTTCAATTACAGGATATGTCCTTACCTCCCTGGTGGGAATTATTTTAAGTCTATGGTTACGAAAATCGATTTAACAGATGTTACCGTCATCATGCCAATACGAATCGACAGCCAGGTACGATTGGGTAACCTAAACGTTATACTGGGTTATTTGACAGATAATGCAAATGTCCAAATGATTGTTTTGGAGGCAGATACTATCCGGCAAGCACCGGTTTTGAATCATCCGGACATTTTGTACCTGTTTCATAAAGATGATGATCCTGTATTTCATCATACCCGTTACCGTAACGAAATGATCAAAACATCAAAAACTCCGATTATCGCCGTTTGGGATGTGGATGTTATCGCTCCATTGGACCAAGTACTCGAAGCCGTAGAGAAAATCCGGAATCAAGAAGCAGTACTGTCATGGCCGTATAATGGTATCTGTTATGATGTGCCTCACGAGACCGGCAGTGAGTTTGGGAAGAGCAGGGACATGGATGTATTGACTTTCCGTAAAAATGATCTCTCACCAATGTTTGGCGGATTAACCACTGGCGGGCTCTTTTTTGCCAACAGGGAAAAATATATGAAGGCAGGCATGGAGAATGAGCATATTTACGGATGGGGACCTGAAGACGCCGAAAGGCTAAAAAGAGTGACCATTCTGGGGCTCCCGGTCCATCGTGTCAGGGGCGAATTATATCACCTGTGGCATCCACGTGGATATAATTCCGGAAATTTTGATCCGCATAGAGAGATGGCGTGTTTCAAAGAATATTTGAAGATATGCCGTTGTTCACGCGATGAATTATTAAACTATATCGATACATGGGAATGGATCAGGGAAAAATAGACATCTCGGTAATCATCCCGGTGTATAATACCGAAATGTATTTGGAGCGGTGCGTTGATTCTTTAAAAAATCAAAAACTGGAGCTTGAAATCATTATGATTGATGACGGGTCGACGGATGGATCAGGCATCATTGCTGATGAACTTAGTCAAAAGGATCGAAGAATTAAATTGATCCGGCAGGAAAACAGGGGACTTGCCGCCGCACGAAATAGGGGAATGGATGAAGCCAAAGGAAAATATATTTTCTTTTTGGATAGTGATGACTGGATAAAAGATCAATCATTGGAGTATTTGTATACCGAAGTCTCGAAACATGATGCCGATGTGGTAATGGGCAATACCGTTTTTTGTTATCCCGACGGACAGATAAATAATCCGTATGGCAACATCATCAAGGATATCATTGGCACTCCGCTTACCGGCAAACAATGTTTCATCGAATTAATGAAATCATCCTCCTTTGCTCCAATGGCATGTAATTATATTTGCAGGCGTGCATATCTGGAAAATCATCATTTCCGATTTGAAGATGTAATTCATGAAGACGAAATATGGACTCCTATCATCCTTGGTTCAGCGCAAAAAGCTTTGATCACAAATTTTGATTTTTATTACTACAGGCAAAGGGTAGGATCCATTACCCATGATTATGATCCAGTCAAACGGCTCCATTCTTTGTTTTTTATTGCTGACCGGTTATTAGATTATGCTGAATGGTTCTCTTTTATAGGCAATGATCAGGATTTCAAAAGCTGGCTTTATGTAAAGATTTTCGAATTATACTATTTTGCTTTTACACTTCTTCCTAAAATTAAGGATTCTTCAGTCATCTTACCCCCGCATCGTTTATACGATTGGGAAAAGATCAAAGATCATTTGACGGCCAACACACAAAATCATTGTGTCAATTACTTTACAAGATCAATCAAAGCTATGGAGGAATATGAAAAATGGCTTCAATCAGCTTGGGTAGTCAAGCATCAAAAAAGCAAAGATGTATTCATAACTTTTCAGATTTTGAAAAAAGGTCTCATATCAGTATTGATGCCCGTATACAACGCGTCAGCATATCTGCCCGAAGCAATGGACAGTGTGTTGCAACAAACATTTGCGGATTTTGAACTGATCATAGTGGATGATGGTTCTACCGATAATAGTACGGAAATTATAATGGATTATCATGACGAAAGAATACGAATCATCTTAAATACGCATGATTTTATATCCTCATTGAATAAAGGTATCGAAGCTGCTTCAGGTACATACATTGCCCGCATGGATGCCGACGACATAATGTTGCCACATCGGTTGGAATCCCAATTTCATTTTATGGAAGACCATCCGGATATTGATATCTGCGGTTCCTGGGCTGAGAATTTTGGCACCGGCCGGGGTGTGGTGCAAACCATTGCCGGGCATCAGCAGATCATTAGTTCGCTTTTGTTGTCCAATCAGTTAACACACCCGACGGTAATGATGCGCCGCTCAATTTTTGTAAAAGATCCGGAGCTCCGGTATCCCGAAGGTTACCCGTGTGCCGAGGACTATAAACTGTGGACTATATTGGCCGGCAAGGGCTTCCGTTTTGCCAATATTCCTGAAGTGCTGTTACGCTACCGTCGCTCTTCCAGTCAGGTGACCGAACGTAATTACCACACCATGCACGAATCCGCCTTCCGGATACAGATGGAATATGCCGAACAGGTCATGGCGCAAATGGTGGAAAAGGAGGAGCGTTATTTCGACTTTTTCGATCAATTGGTAGGTTTATCCAATGACAGGTTTATTAGTGTTGACGGATTATTGCATACAGTGTATCATGCATATACCCAATTCCTCAAACATGATAACCGGAAGTAAACATACACATATCATTCTGCTGGGCAGGGAGTTGCTGGCAGCCATCATGGTATGGCTGACAAATGTAGAACCATTTATCCCATGCAACCATCCTCAAATATTGTATTGGAACAAAACTAACTAAACTGTGTATGCAAGCAATTATTTTAGCCGCTGGAATGGGCAAGCGTTTGGGTACATTCACAGAACACAATACAAAGTGTATGGTGGAAGTAAATGGGGTTACCTTAATAGAGCGCATGTTGCAGCAATTAAAGAAATATGGGATTACAAAAATTATCATTGTTGTTGGGTACCAAGCTCAAAGGCTCAAAGCATACATATTTCCAACTTTCGAAGAATATGTTAACAGGATCTCAAAGAAAAATATTTGTGCATACACCCCTTTAAATTCTGATTATTCTTATTCAATTGAGGAAGTCATTGGCTTCTTCGAAGAGAAAAATATAAAGAATTTCATCCTGATAAATCCGGATAATCCATCCGGAAACTTTATCAAAAAGTGCGACTCATTCAAATTTCTTGATTGGGCTCAGAAAAAATCAATAACTGTCATTGTGGATGAATCATTTCTTGATTTCGTTGAAGGGGCATCAATGAACAACAGCCTTTTATGTGATCATATATTAAAAAAATATCAAAATCTTCTGGTTATCAAAAGTATATCAAAATCACATGGTATACCAGGGCTTCGATTAGGTATCATTGCTTCTGCAAATATTGATCTTATGGAAAATATCGAATCGATGATTTCGATCTGGAACATTAATTCATTAGCCGAATTTTATTTGCAGATTTGTGGAAAATACGAGTGTGAATATGAACAATCTTTTTCTTCATTTCTCAAAGAAAGGGACATCTTTTATCACGAATTATGTCAAATCTCGTATTTAAGGGTTATCCCTTCTCATGCCAACTTTTTCCTTTGTGAGGTATTATCAAAGTACACATCATTTGAACTAACGGCCATATTATTAGATGAACACAATATTTTGGTAAAAAATTGTTCCTCAAAACAAGGTTTTTTTAATAAAAACTTTGTCAGAATAGCAATTCGAAATAGGAGTGATAATAGATTTTTATTTGAAGCATTGAAGAAGATGGAAAATAATCTTTTACTTTTGCTTAATTCTTAACCATATATAGCCTTGACCCACAAGTTTCCCTTCACCCTTCAATTAGATGCCATGGACTGTGGTCCGGCCTGCCTCCGCATGGTTGCCCGCCACTATGGCCGCAGCTATACCCTGCAGACCCTCCGGCAACGGAGTTTCATCACGCGCGAGGGATTGAGCATGCTGGGTATCAGCGATGCTGCCGAGAGCATCGGGTTCCGTACCACGGGGGTCAGGATCAACTTTGAGCAGTTGTGCAATGATGTGCCGCTACCCTGCATTGCCCACTGGAACCAGAACCATTTTGTAACCGGCTTAAAGTGCATAAATCTCACACAAACCGGCAATGTCGTGGAAAAACAGAATATTATTTCTATTGTCAAAGTGCATAAAAATATTTTTTAAAAAACCAATGATAAATTTTGTTGTTTCGTTTCTTTTTTGATATTTGCAAAAAAGATCTAAGCGGGACCACAATTGGTTATTTGCTCGCAAGCAATCCGGAGTATCCATGGCCGACAGCATCTTCCCGAAGATCAGCGGTTAAACTTCCGCTCCACCACAGGACCCGGAAGAATCACCGGTGGTAAGTGAATAGTGAAGAGGTAAGAAAAATGCCCGAAATCCATTTCGGGACGCTTTCAAACGAATAAAACGGTTTCGAAGATCATTTCGGAGGTCTTTAGACCAATTTTAAGTATTCTGAAAATCATTTCGGAGGTCTTTGGAGCGTTTTGAAGCATCCCGAAATTCATTTCGGAAGTCATTCAACCAATTTTGAGCATTCCGAAAACCATTTCGAAGGTCTTTATAATGATTTGAACCATGTCGAAACCGATTTCGGAGGACTTTAAAGCGCATGAATGAGCCCCGAAATTCGTTTCGGTGAGTTTTGGAGGCATGAAAGAGGTGCGAAAAATAAAATGATAGAAAAGGATGATAGCTTCAGTGACATGTCGCCCGTCACCTGTCACTATTTTGAAATAATAACCTGGGAAAATAAAAGGCGAAGCGCCGGAATACCTGCAAAAGTTACACAGCGCCCGCCTTGGTTTCCCGCCTAAAGAATATAAAGGAGGTGTGCAAATATGGATGGATAAAAAGAGAAATGCAAATAAATCTTAGTGTGAATTAAATATTTTTTAATCTAAATCGTAAAAAATGAAGAAAACGATTGGAAAGTTAAAATTGACCCAGTTAAGTAAAGTTGATCTGGAAGCAAAGCAAATGAATGCTTTAAGAGGTGGGGCTTGCTCATATCATTGTGATTGTTATTGCACTCCAAATTGTTCATGTACGCCGTATTCAGCGGGAGGTTTGTCAAATAGTAATACTACCAGTAATACATTTACTAAAATGGCAAATGATTCGAATAAGAGTGCCTCTCTAAAAGGTAATGAATCTGTCATGAGTCAGAGACCTGGATATTATTCATATAACTAATCATTGATAGTAGAAAAGTAAACGAAAAATCATTATAAATAACTCTTCACTATGTGTGTAAGTTAAAGAAAATGATCTGTCTATATGATGCTGTCATTTGCAAATGACAGCATCTATACATTTTTTAATCATTATATATGATAACAAATGAAAACTTTATTATTGTTATTGTTTGGTTATAGTTATGTCTTTGGGGGTATAGCACATACTCCGATATGTTGTTTGCAAACTCAAGATGTACCAGGACATAAACAACAAATTCCTGTATTTGATAAAGAAAAGCAATATCCAAAGAAAACGATTAAATCCGGAGAACTGATAGCGGAAAGACGTTTCATTCCTTTGGAAACTACACCCGAAGTCCTTTTGGATAATGATGCCCGGTTAACTTATGTTTCGGACAAGAGAATATTGGTCTACAATCAAAAGATAGGCAATATATTCATTTTCGGGATAGACGGTAAAGCGCTTTTACATTTTAATGGTCGCGGTCCTGACTCCTATAATTACATCGTGTCTGTTGTTTATGATGAGAAGAACAAAGAGGTATTTATCCTCGATCTTTCAAGTAGAATTTATGTTTATTCTGAAAATGGCGTTTTTAGACGAATATTGCATACCCCTGACAATATAAGACCAACAGAAATGTATAATTTTGATGATCAAAGCATATTAATATTTGATGAAAAGCAATATATCAATACTACCCCGGTCATTAATATTCCTCCAACACAACCATTTACCATACACTCGAAAAAAAACGGGGCAATGATATCGAAAATTAATATTACTATGAATAAGGTGCTTGCGAAAAGAATGACTGTTCAAACAGGGCCAAATAGTGCAACAACTCATTCCAATGTAACCGCCGTTCCTAACAACAGCCAGTTTGGCCCGGAATTTATCTTTTCCGACTTTTCATTGGATACTATATATCATTTGAAAGAGGACAAAACATTGGTTCCCATGTTTGTGCAGTCGCCTTCGGTATTTTCCGATCATCCGAAAATAGTGAATATTGGAATGCTGACTGACAGATTTGTCTCCTTTAGTGTATATACCTGGGATATCCTGGAACAAATACGAAATAACAACAAAGGCCAAAAAGTTCCGTTTAATAAAAGATACTTCATGTATGATTTTCATGAAGAAAATTTTTATGAAATTAATTTGTTACTGTTGGGTACACACGACAAGTTGGAGATAAGCAAGAATATGTGCGCCTACCTGATAGAGGCAAATAGGTTGGTTGAAGACTTGAAAGCAGGAAGACTGACCGGGGAATTGAAACGAATAGTTCAAAAACTCAATGAAGAAGACAATCCGGTAGTTGAATTGGTAAAATATAAATAATATTTATGGAAACTTTTGAAAAAATACAATACAATCTTCAGCATCTAAAACAATTAGTATTTGAAGTGACTGATCATTGTAACTTGAATTGTGAATACTGTGCATTATCTGATTTTTATGTGAATCATGACAAAAGAGAAGAACAATACTTGTCTTTCAGAAAAGTTCAACTCGTTATCGATTACATTTTATCCATACGGGATAATGCTTATGATGTTTATTATCCTTTGATGGTTAGTTTTTATGGTGGCGAACCGTTGTTGAACATGGCTCTAATCAAACAGACAATTGATTATGTGAAATATCTTTCCACCCCCAAAAGGTATATCACCTACGGATTAACTACAAATGCGATGTTGTTAGATAAATATATGGATTATTTAGTTGAAAATAAGTTTTATCTAACGATTAGTTTGGATGGAGATGAAATGGGGCAAAGTTACCGGGTTGACCACTCCGGAAAAAATTCATTTAATCGCGTATTCAAGAATATCCAACTATTACGGGACAAACATCCTGAATATTTCAAAAATTACGTTTTATTCAATTCTGTATTGCATAACCGTAATAATGTAGAAACGACCTTGCGTTTCATTAAGGATCATTTTGATAGAATACCATTCATCGTTCCATTAAATCCGGTAGGTATCCGCAAAGAAAAAATTAATGAATTTATGTCTATCTTTCAGAATATTCAACAAAGTATTCTGCGCTCTGAGAATTGTGAAGCCATAGAAGCAGAAATGTTTGTTCATAGTCCCAGGATATCTATGCTGGTGAATCATGTTTTTTGGAAAACAGGCAATACTTTTGATTCATATAACGATCTTATTTTTGACATCATACAAAATAGCCCATCACAAACTGGTACTTGTTCGCCTTTTTCAAAAAAAATGTTTATCACTGTCAATGGTAAAATTCTTCAATGTGAGCGTATTGGGCAAGAATTTGTCTTAGGACAAGTTTACGATGATAGAATCGAATTAGACTTGGATAGTGTTGCAAATACACAAAATCAATACATATCTAAAATTGCCGAACAATGCAGTAGTTGCTGCTTAAAGAAGCAATGTTCACAATGTATTTATCAGATTGATGATATTTATAATGAAAATGCATGTTGTTTAAGTTATTGTGATAAAGAGAATAATGATCAAATTGAAAATGAAACTATCGATTTTTTGCGGGAACATCCCTACTTATATGATAAAATATATAAAGAAGTAACAATAAAATTCTAAATGATATGGAAAATTACTGGTTTACATTATATCCGGAAACTTTTTTATGGATTAAAGGTGAAGAGGGCTTCATTTATAACACTAAAGAATTTTCCATGTTCCATTTTTTGTTTGATCCTTGTACTCGCATTAAAGAAATTTGTGAAGAATTATTGGTCATAGATAATTTGTATGCAACAAGCCTTACAAAGGCAGACATAGAAACTAGTAAAGTGAAAGATTGGATAAATTCCATCATTGATATTCAAGCCGGTGGTTTTATTTCCGGATTAGAGAAAAGGCCTGTTTCTTTTAAGCCTACTTTAAAATTGATGAATGATATCGGATATTGCAAATGGGAACATGATCGGGGTACTGGTGGCTGCATTATGCAAAATCTTCATGAATTAACCTTTTATTTAAACAAAAGCGATTGGGGAAATAATGATTATTTCAAACAAACAATATTTCCATTACAAGATTGTGATACTTTGGAATTGGGAAAGGTTGCATCATTCATCCACAATAGTAAAAATATCTTCCTGTCTAATGTTAATATAGTTGGAAACATATTTTCATACCCCGGTTATAAAAATTTGTTTATTGATGATATTTCAATAACCATTCATCTGACCATACAGGATTTCGCAAATAATCTAAAGACGGTAAACGAAACCGAGTGGCCGGATCATATTCGATTCAATATTTTGCTTGATCCAAAATATAATCTACCTCTGATGGACTTGCAAAGTTTCCAGATACCAATATCGATTACAGCGCTTGTTACAACTGAAGATGAATGTAGCATGTTCTCTGATATATTTGAAGATCGCCCCATCTATAAAGACGCCCGTATAATACCTCTATATGATGGCAAGAACATCGATTTCTTCAAATCAAATGTTTTTACGGAACGTGAAGAATTTGACTCAATAGCGCTGACCAAACGTGAAATCTTCATGAGGCAAGTATTGAATATCCACCATTTTGGCAAATTGACGATTTTACCTGATGGTAAAGTTTACACCAATGTCAATGATACACCATTAGGGACAATAGACGACTCACCTTATTCGATTGTTTACAAGGAGTTTACTGAAGGCAGATCTTGGTTTAGGATCAGAGATCATTCACCTTGCAATGATTGTGTTTACCAATGGTTATGCCCTTCCCCATCCAATTATGAAACGGTTATTGGTCGACCCAATCTTTGCCATGTAAAACAATAAATATATGACCGACACTCTGCAACAAATTACTGACACTCTCCTGCTTAACGGGACATTAGTTGAGTGTCCGGGTTTAATACATGGGAAAATGGGCATAGCTGTTTTCTTTTCCCATTATGCACGACATACAAACAATCAATTGTTCGAGGACTATGCTCTGGAGTTGATTGAAGGAATACAGGAACAGATACATGGCGCCAGCCCTACAGATTATGAACGGGGGATTGCAGGGATCGGTGTAGGAATGGATTATTTAATCCGGAATAACTTTTTAGATGTTGATGATGATTTTTTCGATGATTTTGATAGGCGGATGTATCGTGCAGTAATGTACGATCCCTGGCCGGATCTCAGTCTTTATGATGGATTAGCAGGATATGGAAGTTATTGGATTTGCCGTATGAATGATTCTAAGAATGACAAATATGCTCAAGATGTCTTAAAATATATTTTGAAATTGATTGAAGAAAAAATATGGGATGTTGCTGAAAGGTACCCCTCAGACATTTTTAGTTTTCTCTATGCTTTAGATAAAAAAAAACAATTTACAGATAATGTAAAAAAAATTATGTTCCGGAACCGTAGTATGGATCATTCCTTTCCTCGTTTAGACCACTCTGCCATTGGAAACCAGATACGAACATATCTACATCGTAAATATGAGACATGTAATAACTATCAAGATGAACAACAATCAAGAGACGTGGTGGACATAAAAAATAGGATGGGGCTGTTAAATGGATATGCGGGATTCGGATTATGTTTGTTAGGACAGGTAGATGATTCTGTTAACTCTTGGATGGACCTTATGTAAGTGAAATGTTATGAATGTATATATCTTCAACGAAAACAGCCGTGGTTCAATATTTGGTATCGGCACTTATATCCGAGAATTAACCGCGGCGCTCTGCCATAGTCATATAAATATATGTGTGGTATACCTGAGATCGGACAAAACGCAAATAGAGGTAGAGGAAACGGATAGCATCCGGCATTGGTATTTTCCTACGCCCATGCCGGAAGAACGGACAATAAGCTACGAAAAACAAAACGAACTATATTACCACAATATTGTATATCTATTGCAATTACATATTGAGGATCAAAAGAACCTGGTATTTCACCTGAATTATAACCAAAGCGGTAAGCTGGCGGAATCATTGAAAAAAGCATTCGATTGTAGCCTGGTGTTTACGATTCATTATTTGGACTGGTGTTTCGGTTTGTCCGGAAACGTTACACGGTTCAGGCAAATATTAGTTGCGCAGGAAACCACCCAGAATGATCATATTAAGAAATCAATCGGTGAATCGTACCGGAAAGAGAAAGATCTTTTCGAAGTAGTAGACCGTATCATTTGCCTTTCGGGAAACACACAACAGATTTTGCAGGATGACTACCAGATAAAACCGGAGAAAACCACTGTTATCTATAATGGATTGACCGACAGTAACCCCGCTACGGATCAACCGGCATTACGGCGGAAATATCATATACCGGATGTTCCTATTGTCTTTTTTGCTGGACGGTTGGATGATATAAAAGGTTTGACGTATGCATTGCAGGCTTTTAAGATAGTGCTTGAAACGCAACAATGCCACATAATCATCGCCGGCAATGGTTCATTTGACAATTACATGAAGGAATGTGAAGACATCTGGATGCATGTTACCTGGACTGGGCTGATTGGTAAGGACAAACTTTACGATTTGTACTCTATTGCCGATATCGGTGTGATGCCTTCACTGCATGAACAATGCAGCTACGTGGCTATTGAGATGATGATGCATGGTGTGCCGTTAATTGCCAGTACATCTACCGGTTTGTGCGAGATGATAGAGGAAGGTGTTACAGGCTTGCACATACCGGTAGTGGAACATCCCGACAAAGTGGAAATAGACAGTTCGCTGCTTGCGGAAAAGATGCTGTACTTGCTGCAATACCCGGAGGAACGGAAACGCATGGGAACAAATGCCCGTAAACGTTACGAACGATTGTATTCCTCTGAAGTAATGCGCGAAAAAATGAACAATTTTTACCAAAGCTTATGAGACCAATTACCGTTTTAATCCCGGTTTACAATTCTGCCCCTTTTATACAGGATACCATCAATAGTGTCTTGAGCCAAACTTTCCCGGATTTTGAGTTGTTGGCAATGGATGACGGGTCTACCGATCAGGGTCCGGAAATTATCCGGTCCTATATGGATTCAAGAACCCGGTATATTCCATGTAAGCATAATTTTATAGCAACCATCAATAAGGGTCTTCAGTTATCTAACGGAAAATATATTGCCCTGATCGATCATGACGATATCATGATGCCTTACAGGTTAAGGACACAATATGAATTTATGGAAGCAAATCCGGATGTGTCAGCTTGTGGTGGCTATATGCATACCTTTGGAAATTATTCCATAATCGAAAAGAACCCGCTGGATCATGCATCCATCATATTAATGATGTTACATCAAAGCCCCATACACAATCCGACCGGGTTTATACGCAATGATGTGCTGAAAGAACATCAGATACATTATAAAAACGGATATTCTTTTTCGGCTGATTACAAACTATGGTCGGATATAGCAAAAGTGGGGAAATTGGCCAATATTCCCAAAATATTGACTTTATACAGGAGACACGACCACCAAACCAGTGTAAAACATTTGGAGAAATGTCTAACGGGAGGCAGGAGGGTTAAAAAAGAGATATTACAATACCTTATCTCAAAAATAAAAAAGGAAAATCAATTAACCAGGCAAATCGCTGAAGAGTTTTTCCCTGCAGTGGAGAATTTGAAAAAACAATTCTACTTTTCAGAAAATATTTATTACGCTTTTGTATATGAATTAATTAGTGGCCTCCGAAAGAATAATTTAATTGACTATTGATTATGCTTCCTATTACTGTGATTATCCCCATATACAATTCTGAAAGATTCATTAAAGATACAATTGAAAGTGTATTAAGCCAGACCTTTTCAAATTTTGAATTGTTAACCGTCGATGATGGATCTACCGATCAAAGTCCGGAAATTATCAAGTCCTATAATGACCCAAGGATAAAATATGCATCCTTCCCTCACAACTTTATCCATACGTTGAACCAAGGGTATGATCTCATCAGTAGCAAATACATTGCCCTGATAGATCATGACGACCTGATGATGCCTGACAGGCTTCAGGTTCAATACGAATTCATGGAATCAAACCCGGATATTGCTGCTTGCGGAGGATATATGTACTCTTTTGGAAATTATTCATATAAGATGACTATTCCGCTGAACCATGAAGAATTGATGTTTTATGCTATATCGGAAATTCCTGTTTGGAACCCAACCGGGTTTGTAAGGAGAGATTTTCTGACGGCTCACCACATAAAATATCAAAAAGGTTACTCTTTTTCGGCAGATTACAAATTCTGGATAGATGTTCTCAAAAAGGGTAAAATCGCCAACATTCCTAAAGTATTAACTTTGTATAGAGCGTCCGATAACCAGGCACATGTTAAATATAGAAAACAAAGCCTGAAAGGTGTTCAAAAAATTCGACTGGAGATGTTGGAGTATTTTTTTTCACACATGAAAAAAGGAGATATCTTAGTGGACTCTGTAGAAAATAAAATATTGCCTACAGTTATTCAACTTGCCGAACAGGATTATTTTTCTGAAAATGTTTTTATTTCTTTTATGGAAGAAATTATCAGGGGATTGAAACAACACAGTCTGATTGATGTGTAAACGATTATTAATTCACTGTTTTAAGTTACAAAGAAATATGATAATACACACCGATGTCGATAAAAACAAATACAAATTGTTTGACCCTTGATCCACAAATTCCCCTTCACCCTTCAGCTTGACGCCATGGACTGCGGTCCGGCCTGCCTCCGCATGGTCGCCAAGCACTATGGCCGCAGCTATACCCTGCAAACCCTTCGCCAACGGAGTTTCATCACGCGCGAAGGAGTGAGCATGCTGGGCATCAGCGATGCTGCCGAGAGCATCGGGTTCCGTACCACGGGGGTCAAGATCAACTTTGAGCAATTGTGCAATGATGTACCGTTGCCCTGCATTGCCCACTGGAACCAGAACCATTTTGTGGTAGTTTACAAAATTCGCAAAAAGCGGGGCTTTTTTCGAATGGTGACGGGTGACAAAATGGTGACAGGTGACGAGCTACATGTGACAAAAGTGGTGACGGGTGACGAGTCACATGTGGCAAGAAGTAACGAGGACACCAACCATGTCACACGTCACATGTCACATGTCACCAAAAATGTGTCACACATCACTGTTTACGTAGCCGATCCGGCTCATGGACTGGTACAATACACCGAGGAAGAATTTATGCGTTGCTGGGGTAGCACCAAGGTGGAGGGGAAGGATTGCGGTACGGTACTGGTGCTGCAGCCCGGCCCAGAGTTTTACG
>JAVBPN010000092.1:0-40952 GCA_031549585.1 Bacteroidales bacterium | reverse complement strand
AATAGATGCTGTTGGACACAGAGTGGTGCATGGTGGAGAAAAATTCAATTCCAGCGTACTGATTAACGATGAAGTAATTGCGATGGTTGAAGAATGTATTCAGTTGGCTCCGTTACACAACCCACCAAACCTAAGCGGAATATACGCCATGCAAAGCCTGTTACCCAATGTTCCTCAAGTAGGCGCTTTTGATACAGCATTTCATCAAAGTATGCCTGATTATGCATACATGTATGCTATTCCATACTCCTTATATACCAAATATGCCATCAGGAGATACGGATTTCACGGGACAAGCCACCGATATGTATCTAAAAGAGCACAGGAAATTTTACAAGGGAATAAGCCAATAAACAAAATTATTACTTGCCATTTAGGCAATGGAGCATCAGTTGCGGCAATATCGGATGGCAAATCGGTAGATACTTCCATGGGGCTTACTCCCCTTGAAGGATTGGTCATGGGTACACGTTGCGGCGATATCGATCCCGGCGTGCTCACCTACATCATGCAACGTGAAGACATCAATCGCTCGACTGTCAATACTTTGATCAACAAGCACAGTGGCATTCTAGGCGTAAGCGGCGTTTCATCCGATATGAGGGAATTGACAGCTGCTGCAGAAAAAGGAAATGAAAGAGCTCTGCTTGCATTACACATGTTCCATTACCGGGTTCGGAAATATATCGGAGCTTATGCGGCTGCTATGGGTGGCGTTGACGTGGTTGTTTTCACTGGAGGAATTGGCGAAAACTCAGATATTTCAAGGCTTGAGATTGGGAAAAACATGGAATTCCTTGGCCTTGAATTTGATTCGGAAAAAAATGCCGGAGTACGCGGAGAAGAAAAAATCATTAGCAAAGACAGTTCTCGTGTAACCGCTATGGTTATTCCCACAAATGAAGAATTGGTGATTGCACAAGATACTGCAGCAATTATAGCTAAATCAAAATAAACAGTCTGTAAATAAGACTGGAATAATTGATCCTCCGTTGACAGGCCAGCCTGAATGACCTGTTTATTTTATGTATCAGGCAGATTAAGTTTGGCAGCGTACAAGCAATGAATCCCGCCAAGATCGACTAAGTCAACCAATCCATATTATTCTATTGCTTGAAATCGAATATCAGAAGCAAAGGATTGTCTCCCTCTTTTGTTGCGTCAACTACTTCCTTCAACTGCTCTGCCGGAGGGTGTGCATTCTTCCATTCAAAGACACCGAATGCATCCAATGGAACAATGATACTTTTACTTGCATGATATTTAAATTCAGATACCGGAATAGATAAACCGTTAAAATAAACATCATCCTTAATCGTAGCGAAAGTATTCGAAGTCTGGTTTTTTTGGTCGAATACCGTCAATTTCATGTTTTTTTGATAAAAACTGCTGAACATCAAAAAACGGTCATACGTTGCAAAATTGAAGATACCATATGCATACGATGTTTTATGAAATTCTTGAAAAAATTCGGCAATATTGGCATATTTTCTTTCAAAGAAAGACGCCGGAACATTATTTCCCATATAATCGATGTAAAAAGATGGTTTTATTCCCCTACCGCCGACCGATTCATAAACAGTATCTTTAAATGCTTCAAAGAAATAAATAGATTCTCGATGCTGATAGAAATAATTTTCTGAATTTATCTGCAGATATTTTGCTTGATTTCTATCAACGAGTAAATATAGAGAATCTGGTTGTCCATCTTGAATACTACGTAACTTATACCGGTTATTGTCGCCGGACTCATTACCACAATACAGAAAATAAAAGTGGTTTACAGCCGGCGAAATGGCTTGTGCCCAATATCCAAGGTTATAGGTTGATATACATTCGCCAAAATGGTTGTAGGTTAGTAGTTTCTGCAAGGTCCGACTTAAAATGATAATATTTTCACCATCTACTATAAAATCGGTAATAGCAATATACTCATCAGGCCCTCTGCCTGTTTTATTAAAACTGGACAATAATTTCCCAGTATCGGAGAAGATAAACATGGTATGCCCGTCGGAAATATATATCTGGTTGTTTTCATACCTAATTCTCTTTATCTCACCCATCACGGTATCGGTCGGAAGTTTGAGCATTCGAAAATTTTCAAAGTATTCAGACAGTTTCAGTTCAGCATTAGATGTTGCATCTACTTCTATGGTAGGAATAGAAAGATTTCGCTCTGTTGATTGACAACTGTTAAAAACAATTATCCAGAATAAAAAAAATAAGATCTTTTTAAAAGTACACCAAACTTGCCGACAGATCAATGTGTTCATTTGATTTATGAGTTTCAGATTAGATCGATCAAACTGTGACACGATACATTTAACATGTATTTGAGATACTGCAAAAATAACAATTTCAGCTATTACATAAAGTCTAATTTATTTTTATAATGCCTAACAGGCCAAAAAGACAAAGACCTGTTAGGATAAAGCCTCCTAATAGGTCTTTTTTGTTACAGCCGTCCGAATGTCTTCAATTTTCCATTTTATTCGGCTTTGCCTCATGAGGACGCTGCGCTTAGTTCAACTTTCCATTTTCAATTGACTTCGTATCCTTTGGTTTTGGCAAAAGCCAGAATAGATGAATTAATTGCATTGCCTAAATCGTCCTGATCTGAATTACTTTTCTTCAATTCCTCGTCAATGTATGCTTGACGCTGTATCGCCAATGTGGCAATTTCTTTTTGAATATCTTCCCGTTCCTTAGCTTTTTCTGCAATCAATGCATTGATCTCTTCGGTTGATTTATTTTTTAACTCTTGGGGAAGTTCTTCTTGCTGGATTTTTGATACTGCATTCTTATCCGCTTTTACCCGGTCAACCAAATCCCATGATTCATTTTTATATACCGATTTTGATTTACTGACCACCCGTTCCGTATAATTGGACGAAGAAACAGTTTCGGCATTTTTATCTTGTACTGCTTGATTTTGCTGTTTTTCATAGCCAACCGCCCCATAACTAACATACGTGCTATTCAACCGGTCATTACACTTTCTGATTTTTTCATCATAAGGTGTTGCAACATATCGCACCTTTGCATCCGAATCGATATTAAAATACTTGCCTTTGCCTTTTTCCGCACCATCTTTCCACAGCTCAGATATTCCATCTTGGTAAGAACCACAGTAAATGGTATTTACATAAACATTTTTACCAAGCGCCTCATTCATCGATTCCTTATAATTCACCTTTCCTTGGTTAAATTCCTCATTTCCGGCAATATAAATTAGTTTCATATCAGATTGGCTATCGTTCCAAGACAACTTGGTGATTGCATCATGGATTACCGCTCCGCAATACTCTAATCCTCCATTGGTACGCAAAGCGAACAAATGCTCTGAAATCAAATCCAAATCGGTTGTCAAAGGCGTTACTTGACGAATAAAACCCGTTTTTTCAGATAGACCGTCATTTCCGTATTCATAAAGCGCAATTTCTATTTCTGGTGTTTTACCTTGATATTTCAAAGTTGTCAAAGTATTGACAATATTCCAAAGCCTCGATTTTGCTTGATCAATCAAGCCATCCATACTGTTGGACGTATCAAGCAACAAAGCCACTTGTATTTTTGTTCCGCTATACACTTCTTCGGGTATTACCACTTCAACAGCATGATTAGATGCACGGTTTTGCTGACACGAACTGAATGCCAAAACCAATAAGACGGATTGAATAAACGCAAATATTTTCATGACATAATATTTTAAAAGGTTATGCGACAAAAATATATCGAAAAAAATGTCGATTTGAGCATAATGGGTGAACGAATATTTTGACTTGGTGAACCATAGAAAATAAATGTTGAGAATTGATTTACTTTGCAATAAAAAATAGATGTTAATCACGCATCAAAAATGGATGTGGCTGAAAAATGGATAATAAAGCATTATATATGATATTAGTGTGTTGCCTGATATATTTATCAGCAGCAGCACAACGCGCAGATACCTCTATTATATATGAGCAAAAAAATAAAAGCCTACCATCCAGCCTTAACCGGGCAGCGTCCAAACTATCAAAATCGCTGAATGAAAATCTGCCCGAAACCGATATTGCCGAAGAGTATGAAACATTGGCCAAAGAACTGATCTTAAAAAACGAATTTGTAAAGGCCGAAGATTACCTGAAAAAAGCCCGCGACATTTATACAAAAAGCAACAACCGGCAAGCGCTGACAACCATTAATAGAGAATTGGCCAAATTACAGGAAATGCAAAATAATTATGCGGAAGCCATTGCATATTATGACGAAGCAAGCCGGACAAGCAATAACCCCATAGATAAGCAAATCAATACCAATGACGCAAACCGTTTGCGCAATCAATCCAACCCCCAATCACAATCTGAATATATCCAAAGCAATATCCAATTGCTGGGACAGGAAGGACGCAAGGAAGAGCAAGCAACAGCATACCAGCAGATGGCGCAGACCAACAGGCTGATGAATCAAAGCGAAGCAGCCATTGAAAACTATGAAAAAGCATTAGAAGTCGTAGATAAAAGCCCGACCAAAACGTTTCAGATTAAATCGGATATAGCCGATGTTTACACGGAAAATAAAGAATTTGACAAGGCTATTGTGATGAAACAACAACTGGTTGAAGAAGCCCGCCAAACCAGCAATGTAAAAATGGAAATCGGCGAATTGCGTTCCCTTTCAACTATTTATTTTAGCGATGACAAGGCTGACGAAGGAATAGCTATATTGATGAAGGCTTATAATTTATCCATTGATGAAGGGCAAACTTTTGAAGCTAAAAACACTTTGGAACAGTTGATTGTACAATATCAAAGACAAAACAATAGTGCAAAGATCATTGAATTGTATCACAATTTTTTGGACAATCTCGAGCAAATGATCCGTTCGGACAGTTCGCTTGTTGACGTCAAACTATTTCAGCTCACGGAAAGCAAAATACAACAATTGGAAAAGGAAAGGGAACTAAAAGACGAATTGATCCGCAAGAAAAATAATTTCAATTACGCGCTGATCTTTTTTATTGTGTTGGTGTTAGTTTTATTGGGGTTGGTCGTCAAAGCTTTTTATACCATTAAAATCAGAAATAAAAAGATTGCATTGCAATCGTTACGCAGAGAGATGAACCCTCATTTCATTTTCAACAGCCTGAACAGCGTCAACCAATTCATTGCTCAAAACAACGAGTTGGAGGCCAACAAATATCTGAGTTCTTATTCCAAACTCATGCGCAATGTCATGGAAAATTCCAACAATGATTTTATCCGGTTGGATAAAGAATTGGAGCAATTGAAAGAGTATCTCGACTTGGAAATGCTTCGTTTTAGCCATGTATTTGCTTACAAAATAGAGGTTAACCCTACGATCGATACCGAATCAGTACAAATTCCCAATATGTTGATCCAACCACATTTGGAAAATGCTATATGGCATGGGTTACGTTATCGAAATGATAAAGGATTCTTGAAATTGTCCATCGACCGGGAGAATCAGGATTTGGTGATCCGGATTGAAGACAACGGCATTGGATTGAAACAAAGCGAACAAATCAAGACACAAAATCAAAAGATGCACCGGTCTCGTGGTTTAACCAATATCACTGAACGGATTAAGCTATTGAATGAGTTGTATCATCTAAATATACGCCTGATGATGCATGACAAAAATGGGCAAGAAACAGGTGTACTTGTTGAAATTTTTATTCCAATAAACAAAGAAGCCCTGAATGGGCACAAAACAACATAATCAAACATAAGTATGGAAACTAATCAAATAAATCGTTGTGGCTGGTGTAAAACCGATCCGCTATATATTAAATACCATGACGAAGAATGGGGACGAGAAGTGACAGATGACGAGAAAATGTTTGAATTTCTTGTCCTCGAAAGCGCTCAAGCCGGATTAAGCTGGATTACGATTCTGCGGAAAAGAGAAAACTATCGGAAAGCATTTGCCGGATTCAATGCGCAACAAGTTGCCCGGTTCACCGAAAAAGACATCGAACGGCTCATGCAAGATGAAGGAATCATTCGAAATAACCTGAAAATAAAAGCAACTATTTCCAATGCACAGCGTTTTTTAGAAGTACAAAAAGAGTTCGGCAGTTTTTGCAATTACATGAAATCGTTTTTACCCAACGGGAAACCGGTCATCAATCAATGGAAAAAATTAGATGAAGTCCCTGCATCTACAGACTTATCCGACAGGATAAGTAAAGACATGAAAAAACGCGGATTCAAATTTTTCGGCACAACCATATGTTATGCGCATCTTCAAGCCGTTGGTTATGTGAATGACCACTTGATTGACTGTCATTACAGAAAATAACCAAACGAAACCATGCTTGAGAAAATCAAAAGCGTTATTGTAGAAGACGAATTGGCGGCTCGCGAAGCGTTGAGCAGTTATTTGTCCAAATATTGTCCGCAAATCGAAATTATTGGCGAAGCCCAGAATTTCAGGGAAGCTGTTCCTCTTTTGCACGATCTACAACCGCAATTGGTCTTTTTGGATGTAGAAATGCCTTTCGGGAATGCTTTTGACGTGCTGGAAGCATGCAAAGACCTATATTTTGAAACCATTTTTGTAACGGCTTTTTCAGAATATTCCCTAAAAGCATTGAACCAAAGCGCGGCTTATTATCTGCTAAAACCTGTCAGCATCGAAGAATTGATTGTAGCCGTCAACAAAGTACAACAACAGATCATCCGGCAAGATATTTTCAATCGAAATCAAATTGTGGTAGAAAATTTTCGCGAGCAGAAACCCGAAAAACGCCAAGTAATTTTGCCTACACTGGAAGGATTCGAAGTCGTAAAAATGGAAGAAATTGTGCGGCTGCAAGGCAATGGAAATTTTACCGATATATACCTTGCCAATGGAAGCAAAAAGATGGTATGCCGGTTTCTTAAATATTTTGCCGAAATATTGCCGTTCCCCTTTATTCGCGTACATAAATCACACATGATCAATGTGCATTACGTACGTGCATACCACAAAGGAAACGGCGGATATGTTACGCTCGAAAATGGCTCTGAAATCGAAATATCCCCCAGTTATAAAGAGGAATTTCTAAAAATTTTCAAAAGTTAAAATTATCGGGGTCTGCCCCTACCCTTTCTCCACGGTCAAGCGACGTAATGGCTTTCATATCCTCGTCGCTGAGCACAAAATCAAAGATTCCCATATTCTCCTTGATCCTTTCCGGATGAGTCGACTTAGGGATGGTCACTACGCCCATCTGGATATCCCAACGCAACACAATCTGCGATACTGTTCGTTTGTATTTTGCCGCGAGTTCCTTCATCAATGGAATATCAAATATCTTTCCTTGCATTAACGGGCTCCATGCTTCATATTGTATGCCCCGCATTTTACAGAAATCCAATAATGGACGCTGAACCAAGCGCGGATGAAACTCTACCTGATTGACCATCGGCTCGATTTCGCAAGAAGCCAATAAGTCTTCCAAATGATGAACATGAAAGTTGGAAACACCAATAGCACGAATCCGTTTTTCTTTATACAGCTTTTCCATCGCACGCCACGTTTCGCTATTCAATGGTTTCGGCCAGTGAATGAGGTAAAGATCAAGATAATCAAATCCTAACCGGTTCATGGTAGCATCAAAAGCCTTGAGCGTAGAATCGTAACCTTGATCACTGTTCCAAAGCTTGCTGGTCACAAAAATCTGTTCCCGCGGTACTCCGCTCTGCCGGATTGCTTCTCCAACACCAGATTCGTTTTGATACACAGCAGCCGTATCTATATGCCGATATCCCAAATCCAATGCTGCTTTCACCGATTTCACGGTTATCTCTCCATCCGGTATCTTAAATGTTCCGAATCCTAGCATCGGAATCGTAACACCATTTGATAACACAACTTGATTCATATGATTTATTTTTATGTAAAATCTAATTTTATTTCTCTGCCCAAAGCCTAACAAGTTCTATGTTATATTAAATAACCATTTATGTGTTTGATTTTGACCAAATAAACTTTGCGGCTAATAATTAATGCCACTAAATCACAAAGAGGCTATCCATAAATAATTCTGCAAAAGTTAAAGTTGCTAAAAATTTGACAAAAAAGCAAATTCTCCATTAATATAAAGATCGCCTTAAAACTTATACGTCAAGCTCACTGTAGTGCCATAGTCAACCTTACCGGCATCAGGATCGGGTGGTTTCCGGTCATAGCTAAAATAAAATGTCCATGAAAATGCAAAATTATGAATGATTTCCCAAGTAAAACTGGTATTGGACTCATAACGAACCCGTCCTTTTTGCGACAAACTGGTATAAAATGCATTTTTTGACGTAATCTGCATGTCCGGATCAGAAAATTGGAAAAAGTTAAATACAAAACCCAAAGGAATTTCAACCAATAAAGATTCGTTTCCTTCCGTACTTAATTCCTCATTCAAACTGACACCCAAAATCCCAAGAATCTGAGCGCCGGGTGTCAATATAAACTTACGCCCTCCACCTAAGGTTTCTTGAAAACGCCGGGCAATCGAAAGTTGCATATTCCTTTGATAATCAACTCCACCAACCAAATACCATTTATTGTTGCTTTTTACGTTGTAATAACTCGCAAGACTAAAGTCTGCCCGGTCAAACGAAAATGCAGACGAGTCAATAGTGGCTATACCAGAAGCCGACAAACTTTGGTCAAAATCCCGATTGGTGTAATATATATTCGAATTCAGAGACAACTGGCCAATTCTGCTTGAACGAGTATAAGTAAATCCCGCCGAAGCATTTCCCTGCAATCGTTTGACCACTTTCCTTTCAACCGGGGCTAATGTATTGATATGGTCAATTTCTATCAACCGGATATATGAAGGGCTTGTAATGTACACATATCCTGGTTTTGCCGCTTCGAGCGTGCCATAATATAGCATCTGATCAGCCGTTTCAATCCGGAAAGAGTCTAATGTATTAAGTGTTTCTATATGGGAAATTTTGATATCTACGATTCCGATATTTTTAGTATCAACTGTCAATATACCCAATCGTAACTCTTTGACTTCACCTGTGATCATTTCACGATCACGCAAATAAATAGTGTCACCCCTAGGCCCTTCGGCCATCACAGGTACAGAAAGCACTAGTAATAATAAAATAAAATATAATCTCAAAACAGGCTGGTATGAATGATGACGAATTATTGCAGATGAAATATTTGAAAGCTATTCACAATCAAACACATTGCACTATTTATTGATACCTTAACAAGCTGCACCTCATATATAAGGTACAGCCATATATAAGAATGAACAAAACATATGTTTTGTTCATTCTTGCCTGTTTTTTTGTTATGTTGCTATTTGCTCTTTATTTCTTCAGCTTTTTGGGTTGCTGTATCGATGATGGATTGAGCTTGTTTTTCGCCTTCTTGTTCTAACTTTTTGGCATTGGCTTCACCTTCTTTACGCAACTTATCAGCAGCGATTTTTGCCGCTTGCTTTTGTATCGCATTTTTAGCTTCGCCTTCCAGCTTGTCAGCAGCAGAGTTAGCCTCGCTACGAAGTTTATCTGCAGCAGATTTGGCGCCATCACGAACATTCTGCGCCTGTTTTTGAGCTTCGGCCATAAGGTTATCTACTTGTTTAGCCACTTCTTCACGAACCTGCGCTTTAGTTTCTTCGATTTTTTGAGTAACCGCTTCTGTAACTTGTTGCTTTGCTGCATCAATAACTGTCCCGGCTATATTAGTCATATCAAGCTGAATTTTCGGATCACTGATAGTTCCTGTTACCTTTCCTGCTAACGAAAGTTCTTTGATGGTTGATCCTCCCGGCAAACGGCTTAATAAATCAGCTCCCGCTCCAATAGAAGAAGTCGGAGTAGTAACCTTTACAGCATAATTCAACGTTTGATCCAACCCTTGATCGCCCGAAAGAGCAACTTTTACCGGTGGTACATCAAAATTAATCGGTTCAAACATTACCCGACCTTCTTTGATTTCAAAATGAATAGTCAAATCACCCGGTTTCAACGTTCTGTATTTTTCATTTTTCAATACATCAGCAATCTTTCCGAATATTTTTGAGTTGCGGATTTCAATATTATGGGTGTTCAGCGTGCCCTTGGATTCAATAGAGTTCAGCACCGGACTCATTTGTTGATCCAATAAACTATTCAAAGTAAGTTTGGCTGAGACTTTCCCAACATAATTTTGCGGCTCAGGAAACATTGATTCCATCATGGAGAAAGAAGATAACGTGGATGTAATGTCGAATTGACTAACATTCATGTTGAAATCAATAGATGGTTTGGTCATATCTTGCGTATTATATTCCCCGTTAAGCACCATTTTTCCTTCCAGCATATCCATGCTCAGGTTGTCCATACGCACTTTTCCGTCTTTAACATAAAGCACGCCAACGGTATTGTTGATCGTCAACTTGTCATATAAGATCGTGCCTACATTGGCATTCATTTTAAAGTCAATATTTTTAGGGACTTCGATAATAGACAGCGAGGTTGTATCTTCGGCAACCGGCGTTTCCTCTGCACTATCGCCCATAAATTCGTTCAGATTGATCATTTTCGATTTAAGTGCAAGATTTCCCCGAACCGTTGCATCCTTAAATACATAAGGAATAAAGTTCTCCAATGAGCCGTTCATAGCAATATCCGTACTGCCAATCAACGCGTCAAAATTGACTAAGTCAACCTTCTTGGGAGTAAAGTTTAATTGAGTGCTATTGATTTTAACTCCTTGTGGGAAATCTTTATCAATGTATTCAAATCCTGACAATTTCAACATTCCTTCCGCTTGAAAATCTTCATATTGTTCTTTTTCGAGTGTAGACATGCGTCCGGCCAATGCCAAATCGCAATCCAACACACCTTTCAATTGTGTGCCTTCCAAAGGCACAATGTCCTGAATGGAATTAAAATCAATTCTTCCGGCAAACTTGGCTGCCACCTGCATATCGCTATCCGGTGTCTTTACATGCAATTCCATGTCAAACGGATTGCCTGCCATTTCAAAATGGAACTGATCTACATCGACAGTCGTATTGTCAAAAACCACTCCATCGTAAAACAAACGGACAGCAGCATTGATTTTATCAACTGATTTCGGAAGCGAAGGATATTTGAACATAGCTTGCCCCACTTTCAAATTGATTCCGGCATTAGGCATTTGCTTGTCGTTGTATGTACCTTTCACATATCCATCCAAAACCAAATTACCCGAAGTTTGCACCGAAGCAAAGTCGGTCATATAAATAGCCGGAATCAATGACAACAAGCTCTTAAATTCGGTTTTTTCCGTAGCAAACGTAATGTCGGTCACAATATCATCAGTGGGCATCAATACTGAACCGGCAAATTTCAAGATGATTTCATTCAAACGAAATTCATTATCCTTGAATGTGAAGCCCATATTTTTCAGATCAGCGCCAATCTCAGAATCAAATTTTACAACCGCACTGTTTAGCATCCGGATACCATCCATCCAAAAGTCAACAGCCGCAGTATTCATATTTATTTGCAAATCGGCATAATCCAACGACATATCTCCTTTCAAAAGAAAATCCAAACCCTTAACAGTAGCCAGCATCTTACTCGAATCATCCTGATAAACGATATATGCATCGCGGATTTCAAAATGTTTGAGTGCAACCTTCATATTCAAGTCAGAAGATGATTCGCTTTCCGGTTCCGGAGTGGTTTCGTCGCTTGGTTTCATTACATCCCAATTTACATGTCCGCTCTCTGCAATGCGGGCATGCACTCTTGCCTGATCCAGCAACACCGATTTCACATTGATATTCTCCATACCGATCACGCTTTTAATATCCACCGTAACGCTGAACTTTTTCAAGGATAACAAAGTGTCATTAGCAAATTCGCCCGTACCGATAACGGTTAAGTCCTCTAATGCGACGTAGGCATTCGGGAAATTACGGATAAACGATAGTTTCAAATCAGCAAAATCCACTTGTACAGTCAGCATGTCGTTGAGTTGCTTTTTGGCAAATTCTATGATTTTACCTTTGAACAGGAATGGTGCGACTAATAGTATGAGAAATAATACCGCAATGACAATAAAAAATATCTTAAGAAACTTCTTCATGGTTTTATATTTTTTAAATTCTAAGTCTATTCAATGGAACTGTTCAAAAAAATTTATTTTTAAGCAGAACGGCGAAGCCCTCATGCAATAATTACAAATTCTGCTCAACACTATTTTTACAGAAATGGTGTTCGGCTGAATTTGCCATTCAGCCGTAGTTTATGGCTTTTCAAGAAACTTTTTTCTGATTGCACAACCACTCTTAATCAAAACACAAAAAACTCAAAAATATTGCGCCAAAGCGCCTTATTTTAGAACAAATATTACTTTCGAAGGTTCGTCAAAAACGAATTACGATTTAAGTATTTTTTCTGCAATCCAATCACCTACTTCGGATGTAGCATACGCTTTCCCAACAGCAATGTCGGATGTTACCACACCTTCTTCCAATGATTTGGAACAGGCTTCACGAACCAACTTTCCTTCTTCCGGCATATTCAATGAATATTCGAACATCAATGCAGCCGAAAGAATAGTTCCCAAAGGATTGGCAATATTTTTTCCGGCAGCTTGCGGATACGATCCGTGTATCGGCTCAAATACCGAAGTATGCACGCCCACAGATGCCGAAGGCAATAAGCCCAACGAGCCAGTAATCACACTGGCTTCATCGGTCAATATATCGCCAAACATATTTTCAGTGACAATTACATCAAATTTCTTAGGCCAAGTGACCAGCTGCATAGCAGCATTGTCCACAAACATAAAATCGAGCTCCACATCGGGATAATCAGCATGCAACTGCTGCATGGTTTCCCTCCAAAGCCGTGACGTAGCCAAAATATTGGCTTTGTCGACAGCTGTCAGTCTCTTAGAACGCTTACGGGCATATTCAAACGCCAATCTACCAATACGTTCAATTTCATAACGAGCATAGACACAAGCATCAAACGCTGTTTGCCCGTCTTCGCTCCTACCCCGCGGTTCACCAAAATATATCCCGCCGGTCAACTCACGAAGTACCATAAAATCTACACCTTCGATCAACTCCGTTTTGAGCGGGGATTTATGTATCAATGAACGAAATGTAGTTATCGGACGGATATTGGCATATAATCCCAATTTCTTACGCATGGCCAATAACCCTTGTTCAGGGCGAATTTTTGCTTTGGGGTCGTTATCGTATTTGGGATCGCCAATAGCACCAAAAAGCACGGCATCCGATTGCATACAAATATCATGTGTTTCATCAGGATAAGGATTTCCTGTCTTTTCAATAGCGATTGCACCCACCAATGCTGGCGTATAAATAAATTGATGATTAAATTTTTTCTCTATGGCCTTAACCGCCTTTAACGCTTGTTCCATTACTTCCGGGCCAATCCCGTCACCTGCCAAAATCGCTATATTTTTCTTCATTGAAACTAAAATTTAAAACTAAAACATGTATTTAAAGGTCACACAAACCCTTTTTAGGTATAAAAACTCTTGATTTTATATATATGCTATATGATGAGCGTCAATCGGGATAAATTGAAATAGACACAATTCCTATCGCCAAAATAATTTGAAACTTTAAATCTTAAACTTTAAGCGCATGCTTATCCGCGGCAGACTTAATTTTCTTACCTAATTCCGACGCAAAAACGAAATCGTCCAAATGCTTATTTTGTGCATGAAGAATATCATCCTTACTTCCTTCCCACTCGATCCGGCCTTCATAAATAAAGGTTACCTTTTCCCCGATTTCAAGAACGGAATTCATGTCGTGGGTATTGATGATGGTAGTCATATCATACTCTTCCGTCAATTCCTTAATTAAATTATCGATCACGATGGACGTTTGAGGGTCTAAGCCTGAATTCGGCTCATCACATAATAAGTATTTAGGGTTAAGCGCAATGGCTCGAGCAATGGCCACCCGCTTTTTCATCCCGCCACTCAATTCCGAAGGATATAATTTATTGACCTTATCCAGATTGACTCGGTTTAAGCAAAAATTAACGCGGTCACGCTTTTCACTCACATGCATATTGGCAAACATATCCAACGGGAACATCACATTCTTTTCCACATTGAGCGAATCAAATAAGGCGCTTCCCTGAAAAAGCATTCCAATCTGTTTACGAATTTCCTTTTGTCCGAAAAAATCCAATTTATTGAATACGACATTATCATAAATGATTTCGCCGCTGGTGACTTCCACCAATCCGACAATAGATTTCAACAACACCGTTTTCCCGGAACCGCTCCTTCCAATCACCAAATTGGTTTTCCCTCTTTCAAAAACAGTTGACACATGGTCGAGCACCACCCGGTCACCGAATTGCATCACTATATCATCTACTTTGATCATGACAACAACATTTGAGTGATGACTAAATCAACGGAAAGAATCAATATACTGCAGTAAACCACCGAAAGCGTGCTTGCTTTTCCCACTTCGAGCGATCCTCCTGTCACATAGTATCCGTGATATGCTGGAACAGTGGCTATGATGAATGCATATACCACCATTTTGACGCACGAATAGAAAATGTAATAGGGAATGAATGCATAGCGAATACCGTAGATGTATTCTTCGGGCGTAATGATGTTTAACATCACACAAATCACCCAACCACCCCAGACGCCGATGACCATACTTAAAATGGTCAGAATAGGAAAGAAAAATACGTTGGCAATAATTTTCGGCAGAATCAAGTAACATGCCGAGTTGACGCCCATGATTTCAATGGCATCTATTTGTTCGGTCACTCGCATAGTTCCAATCTCAGACGATATGCTTGAACCGACTTTCCCCGCCAAAATTAAAGCAATCATGGTAGATGCAAATTCCAATAGCATAGTATCTCTGGCTGTAAGCCCGATCAAATAACGTGGAATAAACGGATTCTCCACATTATAAGCTGTTTGCATAGTGATAACCGCACCAATGAATAAGGAAACCAAAGCCACAATACCGATCGAATTGATTCCCAATAACTCTATTTCCTTAAGTACCCTGCGGTAATAAACAGAAAATCTTTCAGGTTTTGAAAAAGTCTTTCCTACCAACATGTAGTACCTTCCCAAATGATACAAAAGATTGAATTCGATTCTCTTACTCATCGTACGACATTTACTGCTTTCTCCACCCTCAAGCCGACATCTTCAATACCGATCACCGGATCTTCACGCATGGCTTGTTCATATTCAAAGGTATATGTTCCCGAAGCCGGAAAATAAACATTCTTTCCAAACAACATCCGGTTGTCATATTTATCCCCCAATCCGTTTCCTGTCCATTTTCCATATTGATCTGCTATGACAATTTGCAGCGTATCGCGCTGTACCACTCCTGCCGGAGATTGTACATTAACAAAGAGCCAAAGGTTCGACCACCTGTATTCACTGTTATTCCTTATGTTGACATACAAGTTATATACGCTGATGGTATCAGTAATTTCCACTTGAAACCGCGCTTTTTCCAAACGATACCATGAATGGTCCGGTATTTTGACATTGCTTTCATAAACCCTGTCCGAATCACAAGAGATCAAACAAAGCAAAAATACCACTGCACAGACCGGTTTCAAGTAAACAAACATTTAGTTGGTGTTATTGTTTAGATTTATCTTTTTCACGATTTCTCCTATCGGGTTGGTTATTCCCACTATTAAGCGCCTTCTGTTTTTCAGGCTCTCTCCCATTTGGGTTTCCATTTCTCCCATTCCCCGGTTTCCGTTTTTTCTTTTTCCTTTTTTCCACAAAACGGTTAATATTGTCTTCGCCCACAGCATTTTGATACCCGATCACCTTTTCTTTACCCGGCTCTTCGCAAGAAATTAATTCTTTTGCTTTAATGCCTTGTTTGTTGAGTTCGATAATCTCTCTGACAACCTCGACATCTAAGGGGATAAAAGCTGCATTTTCATTATCTTTTTCAAAAGAATACCAAATGATCCTCCTAAAAACATCGGTCTTCCGGTGATATGCCTTGCCCTGCTCCGTTTCCAATACAACAGATGTATCAGGAAAATTTCGTTGAGCATCCATGTAACATTTTAACTCATAATTGAGGCAACATTTAAGTTTACCGCATTGTCCGGCCATTTTCTGCGGATTGAGCGATACATCCTGATAACGTGCCGCATTGGTAGATACAGATACAAAAGAAGAAAGCCAAGTAGAACAACACAATTCGCGGCCACATGTACCTATGCCTCCTACCTTACCGGCTTCCTGCCGGGCTCCGATCTGTTTCATCTCTATACGTATCTTGAAATGATCGGCAAACTGTTTGATCAATTGCCTGAAATCGACCCGTTCATCAGAAATATAATAAAACGTGGCTTTGGTTTTATCGCCTTGATATTCTACATCGCTGATTTTCATACCCAATGACATGTCCATTGCCAATTTCCGGGCAGACCGCATAGTTTCCATCTCTGCCTCAATGGCTTGATACCATTTTTCTATATCATTGGGTTTGGCCTTACGGTATATTTTTTTCAGATTTTCTGAAACCCCATAACGTTTCATCTGCATAGCAACCAAATCGCCTGCCAAAGAAACAACACCCACATCGTGTCCGGGGGATGCTTCTACAGCAACAACATCACCTTTTACAAAAGGGATGCCCGTATTGTTGATATAATAACCTTTTCGGGTATTTTTGAAACGAACCTCTACCAAATTATTTGGTAACGGATTATCGGGAATGGTAGAAAGCCAATCGTAGACATCCAATTTGTTACAACCTAAGCAACAGCTTGGCTTATGGGTCTTTCCTTCTTCAGCATTTTCTGTTTGTATAGTGAAACATCCCCGCGTGATGAGTTGATCATTCATTAGAATCAAATTACAATTAAAGTTGGAGTCCGTAAAGACTGCCAAGTAATATATAGAAAGAACTCAGATCATGCAACCGAATATAAATCAGTATTGATCAATCCCATCAACATGGCTGAATCCTATAAACCTGATGTATCCTACTTTTATCAACTGATACGTATGTACCTCTGTCGGCAAAAATTATTTGACAAAAATACAAATTAATGTTTGAACAGCACGACAATTTTACATGCCATATCCAAAAATACAATGTTCTTATTGCCGTTGGCTTCAATATGGCTATATGCCTTATTCAACTCCTCAGTCAGTTGGAACACATTGCCGGAAGTGATAAATTTACTGAACTTGCTGGAAAATTCATATTCCTGTCCGGTCAAAAAAACAAGGCAAGACTCTTCATTTAGCATGAAATTCTCACGAACCATGCGTAAGCAATACAACAAAAAACGTTTTTGCGCTTCGCGTCCCAGCTTGGTAATTTCGTCACACCATGCTATCAAATCAAGCATAGCTTGCTTTTTGCCCCACACCGACCAACAAGTACGCATCAATCGCATGAACATTTCCAAAAAATTATTTTCTTCTTCGGATGACTGAATGATTGAAACCGCCCGGGCTATGCTTCCTCCACTGATTTGAGATACAGAATAAGACTGTTGCTCGTCACATCCCTGCTCTGCCTGCAAATATGCCGACAAGCTTTGTACGTCTATTTTGGGTACTTTGGTAATTTGCGTACGCGACAAGATGGTTGGCAACATTTGATCGGTCGATTCGGCAACCAACAAAAACACAGTTTTTTGTGGCGGTTCTTCCAATATTTTCAACAGTTTATTGGCCGTTTGCCTGTTCATCTTTTCGATCATCCAAATGATCATTACTTTGTATTCGGCCTCATACGATTTAAAACCCAATTTACGCAGAATTTCTCCACTCTCATCCACAAAAATACCACCTTGCTTGTTTTCGGCTTCTATGGCGTCCATCCATTGGTTGTATGTGATGTAAGGCAAAGCACTGACCGCTTCACGCCATTCTTTGATGAATAGATCACTGACCGCAGCTTTGCCGCTCCCGGGTTTAATCACCGGAAACACAAAATGCAAATCAGGATGGGATAATTTATTGTATTTGACACAAGAAGAACATTTTCCGCAAGAATCCTCCGGAGTACGATCTGTGCAATTAATATACTGTGCATAAGCAATTGCCAACGGCAAACTACCAACCCCCTCTTGTCCCAAAAACAAACGGGCATGGCTTATGCGGCCATCTTGTACCGTTTGCTTCAATTTTTGTTTTAGATCGTCCTGTCCTACAATTTCGGAAAACAACATAATTCTTTATTTCGCTCATACAAACATAAAACAAAAGAACGAAGAATGAAAAACATTCCAAACAAATCATGCTTGTACATCCGAAATCTCAAGCCTTAAAATTTAAATTTTGATTTTGTAAATATTTTTTGGGTGTACAGCCCTTTTCTTGCTTAAAAAAAGCATAAAATGTTGATAAGGAATTAAATCCCGACTTTGCAGAAATAGCATCCATACTGTATTTTGTTCTTTCATTGCCGCTCATTAACTCCAGCGCATATTGTATCCGGTAAATATTCACATATTGATAAAAACTAATCCCCCGTTCATTATTGATGGCTTTAGAAACATAAGTACGGTTTGAATGCAACATGTCAGCCACGTCATTCAACGTCAGGCGTGGATTTAAAAAAGGCTTCGTTTTTTCAAAATAAGCATCGATTTCTGCCATCAGTTTTTGCATACGGAGTGCAGCAATGGATTCTGTAACAAGATCAGCCGTTTCAACAGAACTATCTGTATAGGGCACTTCTTCCTGCCACGAACCAAGTATATGGATAGTAAGCATAAACACAAAAGAAACGGCAACAAACACGGTTTTATAAAACAATTCCGAATTAGTTATATAAAATGCCGAAGCAAACCCAAAAATTATAAGCAGAATACTGATATAATACATCCATTTGAGGCTGATCTTCTCAGTATAAGAATATGAATCGGACAAGCCCTTCCGGTACACGTAGGTAATCCGGAAAAGCCAAATAGCAAAAAAAATAATTTCGAAAACAAAATAACATAAAGCAATGAAACGCAGTAAAGGTTCCGGACGCCATAATTCTTCTCTAAAATCGCCCCAGCTAAAGACATTGGAATAAGCATTACCCGTCGCCATCAACATGATTTCGGCCAACAACAATAATCCTGCAAAAGCAAACCATGGAATAACAGCACGTACACACCATTTTTGCGGACGAACGATGCTGGCAAGGTACAAAAACATGAATGGTGCAGCCACAATGGACGATATAATATCCCAAAATCGATAAATGCCGTAAGGCGGATCAGTCAATTGATAATCAACCACACAAGCAGCCATACATAAGGTAAGCACACACATCAGTATGCACATATTTCGCCTTGATCGCGATTTTTTCTCCAGAAAAAGCAATGTTGTGGCACTGAAAAAAGTAACCGCAGCCGGTAGCAAAAATAAAGCAAAGGTCAGGTCGGACTTAGTATTGAATAATTCCCACATGTTTTTCAAGCATCATACATAAATGTATACGGCAAAGATAATTTATTGTTACCAACGCCTTCCTTTTATAGGATATAATTTCTGGAAATAACGTAGAGTAGTTAAAACAATAATCGCATTAAATTTTATTCGAAGATTTACTATATGATTAATTCTAAATGCCTTTATTCATATTTTTTCACTTAGTTTTTCTTTATTCACTACTCTTTATAGATCCCTTAGCAATAGGCATTTTTACGTATTTGCAAATATTTACGTATTCACAAAACCATCTCCGATTATCCTATTTTTAAATCATCCATTGAGTTACTAACTTTTTCAGATAAACATACTTGAAAATATTCGATTTTGTTTATTATTTTTGTAAAGTAAATACAGAAAGTATAAAAGCATACTAAGGTTATCTTACAGCATAACTGAAATAAATACACGATAGCTATAATATTAAAAATGACAGCATTATGATGAGCAACATGGCATAACAAAACTTATTTCTTAATGAGGAAACAATCTAAAATTTGAACTTTGAAAAAATATACTCAATGAAAAGAATTTTACTCGCATTATTAGCAGGAACATTATTTTGGGGCATATCTGTAGCTCAAACATCGGTTACTTTGACATTGACCTGTAACGACGGCAACGTGACGAATAAAAAAATACCGGGTATGTGTATCAAAATTGGCGACGAGCTAAAATCCGTCAATAGTAATGGAGAAGCAACATTTTCCTTGAATCCGGGAACATATTCGTATGATGTATACTATGGCAGTACAATTTACAACCATGCAAAAATGGGAGAGATAACTGTTAACAATCAATCGCCCCAAAACATAACAATTGATCTTGGTTATGAAATCAAAATTGCGGTAACAGAAGAATTGGGTAAAACAGTGAATGGCTCTATTCTTATTTCAATCGGGCAAGAATCAACCAATTGGCTTGATTTGACTAATGGACAAAGATCTGTTTATTTAAGAAGTGAAACATATGATTACATATTGAATGGAAAAATCAATGGAGAAGAAATACAAGATTTTCGGGGGACATTTTCCATATCAGGCCAAGCCAAAACAATCAATATCGACTTACCTGCTCTTTACTTAACAACTATCAGTTTTACTGGTATCCCTAGCGGGACCAATATGTATGTCACAGTAAGCAAAGTCAACTCCGGAAATAGTACAATGTTTAATTTTACGACACCCGCTACCAATCAAATAAAATGTTATTTGGCTAATGGTAATTTTGTATGCAGTGTTGGGGGGAGTTATCTATATAGCGACCACCCATTTACGGTTAACGGTATCACAACAAAGACTATTTCCTTGGCAAACTATTATAAAGTAACCATCAACTCCAATACCACCGATTATGTAAGCATGGATGTTTATAAAAAAGGCGGTGATTTTCTGGTAACCGATAATGCCGGTCAAGCAACCGGAACCGTTGTCTATCTTGATGCCGGCGACTACTATTTATTGATTGATAAAAATCCATTATTGCGCCTTGACTTTACGGTGACTGGCAACCAAACGGTAAATTTTATATGGCCACGAATGAATACTGTACAATTCAATGTGAAGAACAACAAAGGAGAAGACATTTGGTATGGATATATCAACACTACCACTTTAGAAGGAACCTATTCGGGTGGAACTTCTCCGGAAAAACCGGTGGCTAATAGTGGATTGGCACAAGGAAAAGGAAAGTCAGTACTTAAAATACCGGCTGGCACATACCGATATATTGTGGAAGCCGATGGTTTGCAGGATCGGATCGGAATCATGACTATTGTTGATTCTGACGAAGTCCAACATATTGATGTAATATATGACACCGATAAAGTAGTAGGTAAAGTCAGAAATTCCGAAGGCCAAGGTGTTTATGGGTCACTTGTGATCTATCCGGTATCGACAGATCAACAATCCGGTAGAAAAACTTTGTTAACCAACAATATTCGCTTGGTATTTTTGGAACCGGATGGTTCATTTAAAGAGGAATTGGAAATAGGTGAATATTATTTTTTAGCAAAGGGAGAACTATTGGGCTACCTGAATGCTTATTATAAAAAAGGAAGCAAACCATCGCCTTTATCGTGGGAAGAAGCTGAACTGGTTTCTGTCAGTTATGAAGATTCTGTGAATATCTATTTGGCTAAAGAAGGAGAAATAGCATCCGGAAGTATATCCTTTGGAGGAACAGTAAAGGAAGGGAGTATAAAATCGACCATGGCGCGCCCGGTTGCTTATGCTACCGTAATATTATATGGTAAAGCGAAGACCAAATCAACAACGGCAAACGATTATGAACCCTTACTTAAAACAGAGGTAGATGATGCCGGTAATTTTTCATTTGGAAAGGGATTAACTCAAGATTACTTATACCGCTTGCGAGTCGAATTAGCAACATATACCATGGAAAGTGATTTTGAAATCGATCCTGCAGCAGACGGCGCAACAGTTTATAATATCAATTTTCTGGTTGACGATGCAAAACAACTTATATCCGGCGATTATCAAAGCAATCATACTGGCTTTGAAACTTCCGAATTTTCAGAAATTATTCTTTATCCTAACCCTGCTACCGATCGAGTACGCATTGAAGTAAACGCCGTTGGTCCATACATCATCAAAATATATAATACATTGGGACAACTGATGATGTCGGCCAACGGTACTTCGCCTGAAGTCATTATTGATTTAACCGGACTACGACAAGGTATTTACTTTGTAAAAATTGAAGCCGATAGAAAAACCCGAACATTAAAATTATTGAAAAATTAGGTGAAAAAAGCCATGGAAGCGCCTAACAAACGTTTCCATGGCATACATATAAGAATTGTTTTTAACATAATAGTTTACATTAATTTACATCACAACATCAAAAAATGACGTTGCAACAATAGGACAACAACTAAATCCAAAATATTTAACTTGACATCCATGAAAAAAATATTATTTATCCTATGCTTTTGCACAAGTGTATTGACTACTATGGCTCAAACAAAATACGATGTAATCTTTACAATCAAAGATATCAACGGTAATTTGATGACTTCTGCGCTCGTCCATATTTTTAATGAGGTAGGGTTACATGAAGGAAGTTTCCAACAAGGAGAAGCTGTTCCATTGCCTAATGGAGTTTATTATTGTTTGGTTTCGCCTAACGGATATGCAAAATATTGGGATACCTTCACCGTCAACAGCACAGGTTTAACAAAGATCATATCATACGAAGATGGTTACTATCCCATCACTTTTCAATTGAGTGGCCTTGAGCCGAATGAAGCGGCACAAGTATCGATCGATTGGTATACCCCTTATGTGACCGGAATTTCATACGCCCAAGCAGACCCTCAAACTCATCAAGCCATTTTATACTTACCTGATGGAGCATATGATTATACGATACGGAGTCAACATGAGAATAAATATGGGCAGTTGACCGTAGATGGAAGTAGCCAACTGATATCAGTGGATTACTCGGATTCTTATCCTATAACATTTACTTTAAATCTGGATGGCAATCTTTCTAATCAGGCTGACATAGGCATCACTGACGAACAAAACAATTTTTTTTGGACAAATAACACCAACACAAATGGGATATATCAATGTCACCTAACCAACGGCCAATACCGTTACGAGGTCAGACTTTCCACCTATCCCACTATAGTCGATTATTTTACTGTTGCCGATGCATCAGTGGAAAAAGCAATCCAAATCAATAGTAATGAATACAATAAAATTATTTTTACCATTAAAGATAATGAAGGGAATGGAATAGAGAATATGGGCGTATATGTTAGTGGAAGTAACTACGCTACAGGATATTCAAATGCAGACGGGGAAGCTCATGTCTATTTACCTGATGGTAACTACTCTTACAACATATACAAAGAAGGGTATCCTCAAAAAATAGGTACTTTTAGCGCAGATGGCACACCGCAACCCATTTCCATCACTTATGATATGGTAATAGTAAGTGGTAAGGTGGTAAATATGTCCGGATTGCCGGTAACCGGCAGCATAGTAGCGTATCCACTCATTAATGGCAAATTGCACATATATTATAGGCATTTGATCACATTGAGCGACGAGGGGACTTTTTCACAATCAATGGCTGTCGGTAAATATTATTTTATGGCGCTAGGAACCCATATGGGATATTTACATGGTTATTACAGTGATATTACTTTTCCCAGTGGAAATGCATCGCCTCTTCATTGGGAGAATGCAGACATTGTGGATGTTTTATCGCCGAAGGAAATCAATATACGCATTGCTAAACCAGACGAAATTGGGACAGGCGAAATCACGCTTAACGGAACTGTTACGGAACAAGACGGGATTTCAAGGAGCAACATCAAATCCATCATGGCTCGTCCGGTGGCATATGCCACCGTAATCCTTTACGGAAAATCAAAAAATTCAAATAAATCACAAGCATCTGTAAGTTTTTCATTAGATGATTATACGGCATTAAAAACTACCTTTCCTGATGACAATGGCAACTTCTCATTTGGTCAATTGCCTCAAGATATGTCATACAAACTATATATCGAACTCCCTACCTATAGCATGATAACCGATTTCGAACTTGATCCTGCAATTGACAAATTGAAAACATATAACATAAACTATTTTGTTCATACAGAAGAACAAATTGTAACCAGCGATTATACACAAAATAGCAATGATGACGATGAAGATAGCAATAATGACGATGAAGATATCAATACCGGCAATGGGATTATCGTTGCCCCAATCGTAAATCTCTATCCCAACCCTGCTACCGACTTGGTTCGTATTGAAGCAAACTTCGACGAGGCTTATATTATCAAAGTATTTAACTCTTCAGGAAAAATGATTATCTCAACGAATAGTATTTCGCCCATAACTACAATCGACGTAAGTAACCTGCAACCGGGTGTATATCTGATCAGAACCGAAACCAAAACTAAATCAGGAACGTATAAGTTAATTAAAAACTAAAAGTAGAAAATCGTTATTGTATCGGTCAATAAATCATCACATCGAAACAATTTCTGATATTTTTTAGTAATTTCGAACCGTTTGGATGCACAAAACGTAATTTAGAATTGTAACATGTCTATATATGAAAAAATCTCTACTCCTCTTATTCGTATTGGTTTTATCTCTCAATGCGTTAAAAGCGCAAACATCGGTACTATTTAAACTAACTTGTAATAACGGGATCAAGAAAGTTCCGGATATGTTCATTGAAATTGACAATGTAAATCAATCTGTCGATCTTAACGGCGAAACTACGTTTTCTCTTAATCCTGGTACTTATCAATACGAAATACACTATGGGGATACGGAAACCCAAACCCATGCACGTACAGGCGATATTATCGTCAACGGTCAGCCTACTCAAGAAGTTTCGATTGATTTGGGTTACGAAACAACCATGATCGTAAAAGATGCACAAAATCAACCGATGGAAGGTGTTGTGTATATTGGATTGGCTGCTTCGTCAGGTGGTCTTGGTGGGGAGTCAACCAATTGGGTGAAACTTGCCGGCGGCCAAAAAACTTTCTATTTAAGAAACGAAACGTACATCTACATGATAGAAGGTAAAGTTGGAGGAAGTCCGGTGCCGACTTATTACAGTAGTGCTGATGCTCCTATCGTAGTGGCTGGTAGCGAGCAAACAGTCAATGTCCAATTTCCTCAATTGTATCGGGTAGAGGTTTCAATTACCAACATACCGAACGGAATATCATATTTAACCGGAACTATTTCAGTGAACAATACAGATGGAGCGGCAATTACATTTGGAGCGACTAATGTAACAGTTTTCTCAAACCAAATAAGCAATAACCAGACAACAATGGTTTACTATGCCCCAACAGGTGCCAATGGTTTTACGCTCGTTAGCGACTTCCCGACCAGACATTATCCGCTCGAAGTCAACCAGGCTGATGTCAATGAAAATATTGCTCTGCCCCATATGTCTCAAGTAACCTTTACTTCCACTTCCAACGATTACATTAATCTGAAAATCAAAGGTACGCTTTATAGTTTCGTTTGTCCGCCAGCAGGTGAAGGAAGTAGTTCTTTTCTCCTTGAAGACGGAACATATACGGTTGGCATGGAAGGTAATGATGATTACAATCGCACATTTACAGTGCCCGCTGAATTAAATATAAACTTAACCTTACCTTTCATCAATGTCCTGCGATTTGATGTAAAAAACACCAAAGGAGAAGACATTTGGTATAGAATAATTCACATTGAAAAAAATGGGGTGTTTGTTACTGGGGCCGAGCCAAAAAAACCGCAAACCAACAATGCTTCTGCACAAGGAAAAGGGATGTCGACTACTAAAGTAGTGGCTGGCACATATACATATCGAGTAATTGCCGATGGATTGATAGATAAAACAGGCACTTTAACTGTTGCCGACTCAAATGACACGTTACGTACATATGTCGAATACGATACCGACAAGGTGGTAGGTAAAGTCAGAAACGCAGAAGGACAAGGTGTTTATGGTTCGCTTGTAATCTATCCTGTTTCTGTTGACCAATTAACAGGCAAAAAAACTTTATTATCCAATAATATTCGTTTGGTTTTTTTAGAACAGGACGGTTCTTTCAAAGAAGAATTAGAAATTGGCGAATACTACTTCCAGGCAAAGGGAGAATTATTGGGTTACTTAAATGCTTATTACAAAAAGGGTAGCAAACCATCGCCTTTATCGTGGGAAGATGCTGAACTGGTTTCCGTCAGTTATGAAGACTCCATAAATATTTATTTGGCCAAAGAAGGGACAATAACCTCCGGTAGTGTATCTTTTAAAGGAACTGTAAAAGAAGGACAAATCAAATCTACCATGGCGCGCCCGGTAGCTTATGCCACCGTGATTTTATATGGAAAATCAAAAAGCAAAGCATTTGCCGAAAATGATTATGAACCTTTACTCAAAACAGAGGTAGATGAAACGGGTAACTTTTCATTCGGAAAAAAATTAACTCAGGAATACTTTTACCGCATCCGGGTTGAATTGGCGACATACGTTATGGAAAGCGATTTTGAAATTGATCCTGCTGCTGATGGAGCTACTGTATACAACATCGATTTCTTGGTTGATGACGCCAAACAATTGATCGCCGGCAATTATACACATAGTCAGGGCGAAAGCACCGGTGCTGCAACAACCGATTCCCGGAGTATCACTCTATATCCCAATCCGGCTACAGATGTGTTGCACATAAAAACAAATACTACGGGGACATATACCGTTAAAATATACAATGCATTGGGACAAGCAATCATATCAACCAACAGCACTTTACCTGAAATCACAATTGATGTGAACAAATTACGTTCAGGTATCTATTTTGTAAAAATTGAAACGAACGGAAAAACACAAATAATAAAATTAATGAAGGATTAAAATCCATTTTACAACTAGTTTTAATCAAAAGGTCTTACGTTTTTATGTAAGGCCTTTTTCGTTTAAATCTAAAAGGCAAAATACCTGAATCAAAACATCTTTTCAATCAAATGCAAGAACAATGCTTGATAGGTAATTGTTAATTATTCATCATTTTCAGATGAAATATAAAAAAAATCACGTAGGTTTGTATCTCTTTAGATTAAATGGATGATTCAATGGGTAAAGTAGCACTCAATGTCTTGGGTATCTCTTACAGTCAAACTCAAACAGGTGCCTATGCTTTGATATTAGGTGAAGAAAATGGGAACAGGCGTATCCCTATCATCATTGGTGGTTTTGAAGCACAATCCATTGCTATACATTTGGAAGGGCTGAAACCTCCGCGTCCATTAACCCATGACCTGTTTTACAACTTTGCTACCGAATACGACATCGAATTAGTGATGGTAAATATTTTCCGTTTGGATGAAGGAATTTTCTATTCCAAACTGATTTGCGACAACGGAACGAAACAAATTGAATTGGATGCCCGCACATCGGATGCTATTGCATTGGCTATACGTTTCCGCTGCCCCATATACACAACGGAAGAAATCATCAACCGCGCCGGTATCATTTTTTCAACTGAACCACAACAAAAAACGGTTGAACCAGAACCCGGTAAAAGAAACTTGCAGCTACAAAACATGAGTGTGACCGAATTAGAAACCTTATTGCAAGAAGCTATCAACAACGAAAATTACGAACAGGCTTCAGAAATCCGCGACGAAATCAATCGTCGGAAACAACAGCTTTAAACAAAACCAATTATCTTTGCCGACATAAGCAGGCCATTCTATCGCAGCGTTGCTGAGGAAAGTCCGGGCAACACAGGACGCCATGCTTCCTAACGGGAAGATACCGCAAGGTATATTAGTGTAACAGAGAATGACTGCCACCTTCGGGTGGTCAAGGTGAAAAGGTGAGGTAAGAGCTCACCGGTTTTGCCGGCAACGGCAAGAGCCGTACACATCATGGGTTGCAAGACCGTGTATACCGTCAATCAAGAGCTGTCCGTTCAATGACGGGGGGTAGGTCGCTTGATCCCGCCGGTGACGACGGGGCTAGATAAATGATAGAACTCGACAGAACCCGGCTTACAGGCCTGCTTTTTATATAAAATCTTATTTATTTAACCGATAGTGCATTTAGGAAATGAGTTTCATTTATTATTTTGGCTAAAGCCCTTATAATGAATCAAATTTGCGACCGTCAGCTAAAGCTGGACGGCAATGAAAATCATCACATTCATTGCCGTTGGATAAATCCAACGGATAATAAATGCAATGTTATTAAGGCTTTAGCCAAATTTCAATTTGAAAACCTGTTAGGCCTTTATTATTCTAGACATCAATTATCGTTCCTCTCATGTTGCTCGATGTTCCTCGACTTTCTAACTTTACATCCACACAGCAGCCAATCATTTCCGGATCATAAACTGTTTCCACACGGATATAATTATCTGTAAAACCTGTCATCAAACCGTTTTTCTCTTTCTGTTCAAACAGCGTTTTCATTACTTTTCCCACATGGCGATCATAAAATTGCTGCCTTTTCTTGTTGGATAATTCGATCAACAAATGGCTTCGCTCTTCGGCTTTCTGGGAAGACACTTTATCTGGAATGAGAATTGCTTTGGTATTGGGACGCTCAGAATAAGGAAAGACGTGTAAATAAGACACATCAAGCTGCTCAATAAAATTATATGTATCGAAAAAATCCTCATCTGTTTCGCTGGGAAATCCGACAATCACGTCTGCTCCAACAGAAGCATGCGGCATGCAACGATGAATCAATTCTACTTTCTGTGCGAAAAGATTCCGCAAATAACGTCGTCCCATCAACTTTAATATCTTATCGCACCCCGATTGCAATGGCACATGGAAATGTGCAGCCAAACGCTGCGACCGGCTAATAAATTGGACAATCTCTTCGGTAATCAAATTAGGTTCTACCGAACCAATACGTATACGGTCAATCCCATTTACCGCATCTAAAGCCGTCAATAATTGCAAGAAATTTTCATCTGTAGAGCGCCCAAAATCCCCGATGTTGACCCCTGTAAGCACAATTTCCCGTACACCTTTCGCTGCAATAATATTTGCCTGCTCCACAATCTCAGTAATGGGAGCATTACGGCTATGCCCTCTCGCCATAGGAATAGCGCAATAAGTACACCGATAATCGCAACCATCTTGTACTTTCAAGAAAGAACGAGTGCGGTCTAAAAGAGAATAAGATGGGAAAAAATTTTGCGCCGTATGATCGTTACAACCGGCTGCAATATTCTTTTTTGTATCGTTCAGCGCATTAATCCGTTCAATGATGTCGAACTTTTCATGATTGCCCAAGACCAAATTCACGCCTGGTAAAAGTGCGATCTTATTGGCCTCCAACTCAGCATAACAGCCAACAACCACAATGATCGAGTCCGGAGAAGTTTTTACGGCTTTGCTGATGGCTTGACGACACTTTTTGTCAGCTTGCCCCGTAACAGTGCAAGTATTGATTACCACAACGTCGGCTTTTTGCCCAAAATCTACCTTTAAGTATCCACTTTCGGCAAATAACCTACTGATAGTTGATGTTTCCGCAAAATTCAATTTGCAGCCCAAGGTATGAAAAGACACTGTCTTAAAATGTCTCTGAAAAGAAAAACCCATTAAAATTGATCCTGAGCTACTTAATTATGATGTCTTCTACGAGCAAGGCAAACACCTTGCTCACATTAAAATGACAATATTTGAGTCTATGATAGGCCGTTTTTCACAAACGGTTATTCTTCAAGCAAGTTTTTTGCCGCCAAAGCCGCGCCAATAATTCCTGCTTCATTGAGCAACTTTGCCGGCACTACTTTACATTGTGTCTTGAACGAAAAGCCTTTTTTCTCTAACTTCTTTGACAACCCACCGCCTATAATTACTAAATCAGGCCAAAATAGCGACTCAACATACTTAATATATGTTTCGAGGCGTGTCATCCAATCGTTCCATTCCAATTCAAAAGTTTTCCGCGCTGCATCCGATGTCCATTTTTCAGCATCTTCAATACCACCCGGCATACAAATATGCCCCAACTCACAGTTAGGCACTAACTTTCCTTGCGTAAACATGGCACATCCAATGCCTGTTCCTATCGTAAGCACTACCACCAGACCTTTATTCTTCTTTCCTGCGCCATATCTCATTTCGGCGACTCCAGCGGCATCAGCATCATTCAAGGCAATACAAGGTACACCTATATGCTTACTTATTAACTTCTCAAGATTTACATCCAGCCAAGTGCTATCTATATTGGCGGCAGTTTTCACTACACCATGCTGCATCACACCTGGAAAACCTACACCAATAGGCCCTTTCCAATCGAAATGGTCGGCAATCTGTTTTATTGTTTCAGCAACAGCTTTAGGTGTTGATGGATTGGGTGTAGGCAAACGGTACTTGTCAGTTTTCGCCTTCCCTCTTTTAATATCGACAATAGCTCCCTTGATACCAGAACCGCCAATATCAATACCCATCATATATTTTGCCTTCATAATCGTTGTATATTAGGTGTGATTTATTCTTTGAATAACGGATAAACTCTCATCATTTGATTGACCTTGTCTTTCACCTTTTTGATGGTTGCATCGTCTTCAACATGGGAAAGAACTGTATCGATCATTTCTACAATCTCAGGCATCAATTTTTCATCTACCCCGCGAGTAGTAATAGCTGGTGTGCCCAAACGGATTCCCGAAGTGAGGAACGGCGAACGCGAATCAAACGGAACCATATTCTTATTGGTCGTAATGCTTGCCTTTTCTAATGCATTTTCGGCCATTTTTCCGGTTATATCAGGAAATTTGGAACGCAAATCGACCAACATACTGTGGTTATCCGTACCGTTAGAAATAATTTTGTACCCTTTGTCCATCAATGCTTGCGCCATAGTTGCCGCATTCTTGATTACTTGGGCTATATAGTTTTTATAATTGTCGGTCAATGCTTCGCCGAAAGATACCGCTTTCGCAGCAATCACATGTTCGAGCGGACCGCCTTGTATTCCGGGAAATACTGCCGAATCAAGGCATTGCGCCATCGTTTTAATTTCCCCTTTAGGTGTGGTAATTCCCCAAGGATTGGCAAAATCTTTACCGATCATGATCATACCTCCACGCGGACCACGCAACGTCTTATGCGTAGTTGTGGTTACAATATGGCAATGTGGGAACGGTTGGGTTAAAAACCCTTTAGCTATTAACCCGGCCGGATGTGCAATATCTGCCATCAATAAAGCGCCTATTTTATCAGCTATGGCACGCATACGGGCAAAATCCCAATCACGCGAATAGGCCGACGCACCGGCTATAATTAATTTTGGTTTTTCTTTCAGGGCAATAGCTTCCATTTGATCGTAATCAATCCTCCCTGTTTCTTCATTTACCCTGTATGCAATGGGGTGATAAAGTATTCCGGAAAAATTAACCGGCGAACCGTGTGTCAAATGGCCGCCATGCGAAAGATCAAATCCAAGAAATGTATCTCCTGGCTTCAGGCAGGTCAACATCACAGCGGCATTAGCCTGTGCACCCGAATGAGGCTGAACATTTACCCATTCCACACCAAAAAGTTCTTTTGCCCGGTCGATTGCTGTTTGCTCAATCTGGTCAATAAATTGACATCCGCCATAATATCTTTTGCCGGGATACCCTTCTGCATATTTATTGGTTAAACACGATCCCATAGCTTGCATTACCTGATCGCTCACAAAGTTTTCAGAAGCGATTAATTCAATACCAGACAATTGGCGTCCCCGTTCTTGGGCAATCAAATCAAAAATGTGTGTATCCTTATTCATTAAAATGATGATTTATTTTGAATGCAAAAATAAATATAGTAGCGAATACTTTGGTACTTATTTTTCCTCTTTTTTTACAACATAGCTTTTAGGCTCATGTCTACGCTTTTTATCTGGTGAGTCAATGCCCCGACAGAAATATAATCAACGCCACAAAGGGCATAATCCCGGATATTCTCCAGCGTAATGCCTCCGGACGATTCCGTTTCATAACGTCCCGCAATCATTTCCACTGCACTACGCGTCGTTTCCAAATCAAAATTATCCAACATGATCCGGTCGACCTTATTATGCGCCATGATGCGCTTGACATCTTCCAAATTTCTGGCTTCAATTTCTATCTTCAACGTTTTGCCTTTTTTCTTGAGGTATTCATGTACGGCATCAATCGCTTTTTCTATTCCTCCGGCAAAATCAATATGGTTATCTTTAATCAAAATCATATCATATAACCCGATGCGATGATTCGTTCCTCCACCAAGGCGCACCGCATCTTTATCGAGCATTCTCATCCCCGGCGTTGTTTTCCGGGTATCTAGCACTTTAGTATTTGTTCCAGCTAATTTTTTGACATATTTGCTTGTTTGTGTCGCTACACCGGTCATTCGCTGCATCACATTGAGTATCAATCGCTCGCACTGCAAAATAGAAATCACCTTCCCCTCGACAGTAAATGCAATATCTCCCGGAAACACTTCTTCTCCATCATAGATAAAAACGGTAACTTTCATAGAAGGATCAAAGCGATGAAAAATACGCCGAGCTACTTCTACTCCAGCTAATATACCTTGTTCTTTTATGATTAATTGTGCTTTCCCTTTGGCTTCGGATGGGATACAAGCAAGCGATGTGTGATCTCCGTCTCCGATATCTTCTTTAAATGCATTATCAATAAATACATTCAGATCATCTGAATAATTAGTCATTGTTCTCTATTCTCATTTGGTATATAAAAAGAAACGAATCGATCATTTTCATATTCATATATATCCGATATGTCCCTTTCCCTGTATATAGTTGTCCAATATAGTTATGCATGTTTTCTCTGTTGCTTTCGTGCAATTCCTTGTATCTGAAATTTCCGATGCCATTGTCCTCAAAAAATTTCTTCAAAAGTTGCTCCGCTTGCGATTTTGCAAACACGCCTTGTAACTGAGGAAAATTCAATTCTACGGACGCATCAAAAAATCTACTCAACGTCTTTGAATCACCACTTTCCAATGCTTGCTTAATGCTCGCAGGAAAATCACCTGGCCGAGCAGCAAAAACGCTTGTTGACAAATATAGAAAACAAGCAATTATTACTTTTCTACCTTTCATTGAAAAACTATAATCTCGAATTATTTGCCTCAAAAATTGAACCAAATCATATAAGTTCGATTTTATTACGGATGATTCGGCACTTCTTTAACCAATAGTGCAGCTATAGAAGAAATAGTTTTTTTCAATCGCTCAACATGAGTCTTATTATTAATATCCACATTGCAAAAATGTGATTGGTTACGGTGTAATATCAAATAATATATGCCGGCAATCAAAATTGCTGAAATCATCTCGAAATCGATCTCCGTCCCGTTAAAATATTTATTGAACTTGGCTAATGTTTCACTCGACATCTCTTCGCGAAGACTTGCAATATACTTAGAAAGGCCATTCTTATCAGAAAGCTCCCACAAAAGCATTGCCTGCAATTCGTCACTTCCCAATACCGCATCTACTTGGTGTATGATCATATCTTCTCCTGCCTTCATCAGGTCAACATCAGATTTCAAGGGCTCCTTAAACACGTTCAACCAATAATCATTGGCAAGAATGTATTGCTCCAACAAATTATCAAAACTACCAAAATGATAATAAAGCGAAGATTTATCAATTCCTGCTACTTCAGCAACACGATTTACTCCTAGTTTCTGGTAACCTTCTTTTTTCAGAACCGTTCCTACAGCTTTCAGAAACTTCTGCTTGCTGATCAAGTTCTTTTTTGAACGTGTTGTCTTTTTCTCCTTTTCCATAACAATATTTCTTAATAAAAATTACATTAAGTAATGATTCAAACACCGTACGATGATGTAAATATAGTGATAATTATCATTATCCAAAATAACGCTGGCAAACATAACGCTATTTTATGATTTTAAAAATGTAAATTTTTAATTCATCCGGTCATGACAATTTTTAAATATTTGATTCTCAAAAAAGTAATTTCAATATTCTGAATTGCAGCAACAAGTAGCATTCAGTCAGATTTTTCCATAAAACTATTTATCAAAACGTAAAATTTACGTTTTGATAAACTCGTGAGGGGTTTATTTTGCACTAAAAGCCCACAAAAGCATTGAATTTACGATTTATGAAACCTTAATACAGAAATTACGTTTCATTGAGTATAGATAAGCCTAAAGTTTATCGGGATTTATCTCAAAAATAAAGTAAGTCATAAACTTACAAGTTGAAAATTAAGATAACTTTGCAAAAAACATTCATATAATTTTCATGAAAAAAATATATATGACCATGCTCCTGTTGATATTCTTGTCTTTAGGAACATTTGCTCAAAATGAAAGATTTAAATCTTTATTTGTATACAATTTTACTAAAAACATTGCATGGCCGGCAGATTACCAAACCGGCGACCTTGTAATTACTGTTTTGGGAAACTCACCTATATATCCGGAATTACAGAAAAATGTAGAGAAAAAACAAATAGAGAATCAAACCGTACAGGTCAATCAGGCAACAAACTTGTCAAGCATTGGAAAATGTAATATTTTATACATCCCGGCACAACAAAGCAATTTGCTTGGTGCAGCAATCAAACAACTAGAAGGAAAACCGACTGTCATTGTCACCGAAAAAAGTGGATTGATGAGTCATGGAAGCGATATCAACATCATACAAGTTGACGGTAAACTACAATTTGAAATCAACCTCAAGCAACTAAATGCAAAAAAATTAAAAGCTTCCCAATCTCTCTCCAATTTAGGAATTGCATATGATGGGACAAACAGGAAAGTTCCTGAATTAGAATCTGTTAATACTATTAGTGTACCGAGATAATTAAGTATTTAAGATGTTCGAAAATATCAGCATATCATCCTTATATAAAAAACAAATGAAAACACGCTCATATTTGATCATTATTCTGATTCTTGCTAGTCTCTCTATCGGAATATATGCCCAAACCCCTAAAAAACCAATTGCCGAAATGAGCAAAGCCGATGTATTGGCTTTAACTTCTGATGAATTGTACAATTTGGCTCTCGAAGACATTTTCTTGCTTTCCCAGATTGTTGGTGTATCGGTGGATGAGTTATACGAAATGGTTAGCACATCGTCCCGTGTTGAAGAATCAAAAGAAGAAGCGCCTAATGTAATGCATGTTATCACTCGCGAAGATATCAAACACCGCGGCTACCGAAGTTTACGCGAAGTATTGATTAATGTTCCCGGATTTGGTGTTTTTATGAAAGACGTACAATATGTCGCACAAGTACGTGGTATTGCCCCAAATGACAATGAAAAAATCAGTTTCATGCTCAATGGGCATCGTATCAATCAAATGTCTGAACCCGATATTTTAAATAGCCCGATCAACCTGAGTAATCTCGAGCGTATCGAGATCATTGTTGGTCCCGGATCGGTTCTTTACGGCGCTGAGAGTTTGGTTGCCATTGTCAACATGATCACCCGCAAAGCTTACGAAAACGAGGTAAGTATAACGGCAGGCGCTCCTGAAGAATATGCCGTAAACGCTACGCTGGGAAAGGTATGGGATACGGACAAGAGTATCAATTTTTCCTTTACAGGTATGCAACGCGAAGGATGGAATGCATATAAGGTGGGTGCTGTTGAGGCCGGTTCCACATACGAGACACTTAGCAAGGCTAACAGTACCATGCCGCAACGCATGTATCCAAGCTTTTTTATTACGGCTAACGGCCAATATGAAGGCTGGAGCGTCGGGATGTCATCATTCAGTTATGCATCTTCACGCATTGGATGGGCTGGTGGCATTACACTTGATGAACGCGAAAAACTTCGTAATCAGGATTATATCAATTCTATAGTGATGAAGAATGAAAACAAACTGACAGAAAAACTCGGTTATATGTTTTCGGCAAGCTTTGACAACAAGCAGGCTGTGCAACCCAATAATCTCACTATGATGGAAAATTCATATAGGGCGGAATTTGGTATCAACCACACCACCATACGTAATTTCCGGCAAGCCGGCATTCAGGCAGGTTACTACCAGGAACGCAATAATTGGGTGTACGATTGGCAAAGCAGCAGCACGATGCTTATGTATCCATTGATTGACAATACGGATCTCTGGAGTGTAGGCGGATATGTTTCCGACAAATATTCCGTTTCCGATGAGTTTAAGTTGGTAGCAGCCATTCGCGCCGATTACAATTCGATACTCGAAGACAATCGTTTCTCGGTAAGCCCGCGTATAGCAGCGATTTATATGCCATCGGAGCGTTTTACGACCAAGTTGATGTTCAATACCGCCACTCGTTACCCATCGGCACGTGCCAGCCACCTGAACGTGTGGGATCAAAGCAAGCCTACCCGGCAGGGACGCATGGTAACCAAACCGGAACAATTGATGGCCATTGAGTCGGAAAATATCTATATCGCCAACAATACACGATTTTCTTTAGTGGGGTATTATCAATATTTGAAAAATTTTATCTCCTGGTTTGAACCATTCATGAACGTGGGTAATTTCAGCGGTTGGGGGATCGAAGCCACATGGAAAACCACTTTCACACCCAATATTACTGCTTGGGCCAATGCAACGTATAATAATGCCGACTTCACACAAAAGGCAACCACACCGACCCGTCAGGATGGTTCAGTAATACCGACCTCGACAGTGGTAAATGACAAGGGTGAAATGATAGCAGTACCTGTATTCAGTGGCAGCGCTGGCGCAGATTTCAGATTGTTCGGCAAGTTATATTTTTCGCCGTTCCTGAATTATTTTACCCACCAGCCCACTACTGACTATTCACACTATAATAGCAGTACGGACAAATTCGAATTCTTTTATGTGAAGAACCAGATGTATCTCAATGCCGCTCTCACATATGAAGGGATTTTTAAGGGATTCGACCTGCGGGTTGCCGCACAAAACATCCTGGATAACCAGCACCAAACAGGTTCGGTGTTCTCAAATCAGACATATACGCCACAAGGAACTACCTTCCAGGCAACTTTGTTCTATTCGTTTTGATAGTTTATTGTCAGGAAAATTCGTCAAATGCTGAACCCATTTTTTATCTAGATTGCTTCGATTATCGCCTTGCAATGACGCACTTATTTTTGCCACGGCCAAGCAATCCTTCATTGCAAACTAAAGGGTAAAGCAATCCAAATAGTGACAAGGAATTTATCAAATGTAAAATTCTCTTAGAGGTTGTCTAAATTTCTTCAATTTATATAATAAAATATTGGCTATCAATTAATTAATTGTTTGGCTGGGGTATTTTTTGTATCTTTATGATCATCAATCAAATAATTAAAAGATGAAAATTTATCCAACCGACTTAACCGACAGCCAATGGGCGAAGATAGAAAAGTTCTTTACAATAAGAAAACGCAAGCACAGTCTGCGTAAAATAGTGAATGCCCTGCTTTATATCACAAAATCGGGGATACAATGGCGTATGCTTCCCCTGGATTATCCCAACTGGAAATTAGTCTATTACTATTTTCGCCGCTGGACATTGGAGGGCTTGATAGAGGTAATACACGATTCATTGCGTTCCTATTGTCGCAGACAGGCAGGCAGAAAGGAAAGTCCGAGTTTGGGTTTACTGGACAGTCAGAGTGTGAAAAGCTCCTGCATCAGCTCAGACAAGGGATATGATGCGGCAAAGAAGGTAACAGGCAGAAAACGTCATATCATTATCGATACCATGGGCTTTATACTGGTTATTGTAATACACAATGCCAATATACAGGATAGAACCGGAGCCAGGTTAGTTTTGAAAGAATTGCAGTATAAATATCCACTAGTGTCCACTAAAAATTAAAGTACGTTCTTTGAAAACCTTGTAATCTATATATTTCAGCGATTATTTGTTACGTTTCGATTTGAAAAGCTAAGTTCAATGGGTAAAATTATCCCATATGAACACAAGCAAATACTTATTTGCCCAGTTGACAGACTTCTTGCCCAAGCGCGTCTTTGATATGATTGTGTCAAAATATCAAGGCAATAAATATGTCAAACACTTTACCTGTTGGAATCAGATGCTATGCATGATTTTCGGGCAGTTAACCGGCAGGGACAGTCTTCGTGATTTGATGGTAGCAATTGAAGCTCATAACGGGAAGTGCTACCACCTTGGATTTGGGAAAAGTGTTACCCGCAGTAACCTGGCTAAGGCAAATGAAAATCGGAACAGTAAGATATTCGAAGAATTCGCCTATCATTTAATCGCCACAGCACGAAGGAAATGTATTGATGATGACTTCCAGGTCAAAGGAAAGGTTTATGCTTTTGATTCCTCTACCATTGATTTGTGTTTAAGCATATTTTGGTGGGCTAAATTCCGAAAGGCAAAGGCCGGGATAAAACTTCATACCCTTTATGATGTGGTAACTCAAATACCGACCTTTGTCCACATTACAGCCGCTACAGTCAATGATATGAATGCAATGGAGGTTATTCCTTATGAATGTGGGGCACATTATATCTTTGACCGCGGGTATATCGACTTTGAAAGGCTTTTCCGGATAACAAAATTGTCTGCTTTTTTGTCGTGCGTGCTAAAAGCAATTTGAAGTTTAAACGTATATATTCAAAGCCGATTGACAAATCCACCGGAGTGAGATGTGATCAGACAGGTCGGTTGACCGGGTTCTATGTTTCAAAGGTCTATCCCGACAAACTGCGTAGGGTTAAGTTTTTCGATGAAGAAACCCGGCGTACCTTTATTTTCCTGACAAACAATATGGATTTGACCGCCTGCCAAGTGGTTTTGCTATACAAAAACCGCTGGCAGATAGAATTATTCTTCAAGTGGATCAAGCAACATCTGAAAATGCGGTTCGTATCCAAATATATACTGCAATTATTGCATATTGTTTGGTGGCAATAGTGGGACACGATCTCAAAGTTAACCGCTCAACCTACGAAATATTACAGATTTTGGGGATATCCTTAATCGATAAAACTCCTGTAAAAGAACTGTTTGCAAATATAGATTACAGTAATTTCAAAGAACTAAAATATAACCAACTGTCCCTCAATTTGTTTTAAGTGGGCAGCAGTGATAAATATCCTTTATTGAAAAAGATTTTAGCCGATGGAGGATATAAAGGAACATTGATCGAATGGACAATGTCCGTTTTTGGCTGGACATTGGAAGTTGTTTCAAAGGTCGCCGGACTTTCTGTTTTTTCGGTAATTCCAAAAAGATGGGTGGTGGAAAGAACTTTTGGTTGGTTTAACTTCAATAGAAGACTGGCTAAAGACTATGAAGTCACAACAGATTGTAGTGTCGCTTTCGTTCATTTAGCCATGATTAGGATTATGCTGAATAGAATAAAAAACTAAATTTAGACAACCTCTTATAGCAAAGTGGAATACATGATAACCTATTCCTTAAACCTGCTGTTTCTAAAGTTAAATAATCAATTATCTATAATAATTTAACAATACCCTTTATATTTTTAGAAAACAAAAATATGAAATCTATCTGATTTTAACAATACCTAATTAATAGTGGCGAGAAAGAATAGAAAAGTGAGTAAATATTTATTCATATAATTTCAAATTTATCTTATCAAAATATGTATACGATCAAATATCATACCTAAAATGTCTTTTTATAACAAACGATACCTGCACAAGGAATCAAGCGTCTTTCCTAACTTCAGCAATTTTTAAGTTCAAGATGCAACCTTACATCATATCAAAAGAAACATTGAAACAGTTGACCTTTTTAAATATTCCAAAGAAAATTTTTCAATATCTGCACTCCGATTTCCCCACTTTTTTCAGGATGAAATTGCACTGCATAAAAGTTATCTTTATGCAATGCTGCGGAAAAATTAAGTGAATGTTCTGCGGTTGCCACAGTATACGAGCCAACTGCCGCATAGTAACTATGAATAAAATAAACAAAAGGATTTGGCGCAAGCCCTGCAAATAAAGGAGAATGCATATTTTGCAGGCTGTTCCAACCCATATGCGGGACTTTCGCTTCCGGAGAAGGAATAAAACGCTTTACTTCCTCATCAAAGATCTGAAGACAATCAGTATTTCCTTCCTCCGAATATCGACACATTAATTGCATACCAATACAAATGCCTAAAACCGGTTGTTGTAGTTTCCGTATTACCTGATCTAACCCTCTTTCATGCAAATATTGCATGGTAATTGAAGCTTGACCAACACCGGGAAATATGACTTTATCTGCTAACCTAATCTGTTGGTGATCACCCGTAATTTCTGCCTTTATTCCCAATCGCCGCAAGGCATAATCGACCGAGAAAATGTTTCCAGCATTATACTTAACAATGACAACTTTCAACTGTACAAATCAATTAATGATGCGCCCATCATTCATTTCATAACGGATATCCGACATTTCAGCTAAATGGGTATCATGAGTGACTATCACAAATGTTTGGCCAAAAGCATCCCTCAAAGTAAAAAACAATGAATGAAGCTCCTGTTTATTTCGCGAATCCAAATTTCCTGAAGGTTCGTCGGCAAATACTACCATCGGGTCATTGATTAAAGCACGAGCAACAGCGACACGCTGCTGTTCGCCTCCCGACAATTCATCCGGCTTGTGTGACATTCGCTCAGACAAACCCAAAAACGACAACAATTCTTTTGCTTTGTTTTCGGCAGCGCTCTTTGAAACATTATTAATATAAGCAGGGATACACACATTTTCAAGAGCTGTAAACTCAGGCAACAGATGGTGAAATTGAAATACAAAGCCAATACTTTGATTGCGGAATTGAGCCATTTTCTTCTCGTTCAAAAGGCTCGTATCGGTCTGATCGACAAAAACCTTTCCCGAATCGGGACGGCTCAACGTACCAAGTATTTGCAATAATGTTGTTTTACCAGCTCCGCTATTACCTACGATTGATACGATTTTTCCTTTGGGACTATCAATATCAATGCCCTTTAAGACCTGCAAATTGACAAACAAATTGGTAATTCCTTCTCCACGAATCATGCT
>JAVBPN010000064.1:0-4858 GCA_031549585.1 Bacteroidales bacterium | reverse complement strand
TATAGATTTGGTGATATCATAATGTTGGATAAAATTGCCACAGAGCATTGGGTGCCTTTTATTGTGGATAAGTTTAGAGAAACTCATAAGGATATATCAAAAAAGTTGGCTGAAAAAATTGTTGTTTTAATGAAAAATCATTCTTATTATGTTCAGCAATTATCACATTATGTGTGGGCAAGCACATCCGGAAAAGCAACTGCAGATATATTGCAACGTGCTGTAACCAGGATGCTGGAAGTAAATCAGGCTTTATATCAATATGAAGTGGAAAATTTGAGCAATACTCAAGTGAATTTATTAAAAGCTGTTGCTGATGGTGTTGAACAATTTACAGCTGTCAAAACAATGCAGGAATACGCTGTCGGCACACCTCAGAATGTATTGAAAAATATAAAGATTCTGGAGAAAAACGATTTTGTAGAAAAATTCGGCAAGAAGATTTATTTTCTTGATCCGGCATTTGAACTTTGGTTCAAAAAAATATATATGGAAAAAAATATTAATGACATTTTTTAAATTATGGAAAAATTAATCATAACAGCAGCAATATCCGGAGCAGAGGTTACTAAAGAAATGAACCCTGCTGTACCTTATACCAAAGACGAGTTTGTGCGGGAAGCACGTTCGGCCTATGATGCAGGTGCAAGTATCATTCACTTGCATGTGCGCAGAGACGACGGAACACCTACACAAGATAAGGCGCGTTTTGAAGAAATTATTAATGCTATCAAATCAGTGTGTCCCGATGTAATTATTCAGCCTTCAACAGGCGGTGCTGTGGGAATGACCAATGACGAGCGATTGCAGCCAACGGAACTCAATCCTGAGATGGCAACATTGGATTGCGGTACATTAAATTTTGGCGGGGATGAAATCTTTGAAAATACTGAAAATACTATCAAATACTTTGGTCAACGTATGATCGAAAGAGGTATTAAACCGGAGTTGGAAGTGTTTGACAAAAGTATGATCGAAATGGCACTTCGCTTGCAAAAAAAAGGTTTTATAAATTTGCCCATGCATTTTGATTTTGTGATGGGCGTGAATGGCGGAATCGGCGGCGATATCCGCGATTTTACTTTCCTCAGGGGAAGCATTCCCGCCGATGCAACATATACTGTTGCAGGAGTTGGAAGATACGAATTTCCTTTGGCAATGCTTGCAATTATCGATGGCGGACATGTAAGAGTCGGATTTGAAGATAACGTATATCTGTCGAAAGGTGTGCTGGCTAAATCAAATGGCGAGTTGGTGGAGAAAGTAGTGCGTTTGGCAAAAGAATTTGGCAGAGAGATTGCTACTCCTGATGAAGCGAGAAAGATATTGGGATTAAGAAAATAGAAGTAAATAAAGTGAAAAAAGTAAATAAGGTAAATATTTATGCCGCATAAAAAGTTGGAAATATGGAAACAAGGAGTAGATTTTGTTGTTGATATTTATGAAGTAACAAAGGGTTTCCCAAAAGAAGAAACTTTTGGATTGACACAACAAATGAGAAAGGCTGTAGTTTCTGTGCCATCAAATATTGCGGAAGGATGTGCTATAAAGGGAATTGCTGAAACTATTCAATTTGTTTATATTTCAATAGGTTCATTGTCAGAACTTGAAACACAATTGATAATTTCAAACAGAGTTGGATATATTACATCAGAAAAAAAATTAGAAACTATGCTTTCTAAATTAAAAGATTTAAAATATCTACTGATTAAATTTGTACAAGCATCTAAAAGAAAACAATAAGTTTATAAACTCATTCACATCATTCACCTTATTCACTCTTTATTCACTTTGTCAAAACAATTAAAATTAAAACAACATTAAATATATGCAAAAAAAAGGTAATAAATACGGAACACACCGGGTAATTGAACCTAAAGGTGTATTGCCACAACCGGCAAACAAAATCGACAACAATATGGATGAAATTTATGACAATGAAATCCTTATTGATGTTCAAACATTAAATATCGACTCAGCAAGTTTCACACAGATTGAAGAGCAAGCCGGTGGTGATAAAGCAAAGATCGCCGAAATCATGCTGGGAATTGTTGAAAAACAAGGCAAACACCGAAATCCGGTAACAGGTTCGGGTGGTATGCTGTTGGGTACAGTCGAAAAAATTGGTGATGCATTGAAAGGTAAAATCGATTTGAAAGAAGGTGATAAAATTGCTACGTTGGTGTCGCTTTCGCTTACACCATTGAGAATTGATAAAATAAAAGATATTCGTCCTGATATTGATCAAGTGGATATCGATGGCAAAGCTATCTTATTTGAGAGTGGTATTTATGCAAAAATTCCTTCTGATCTTCCCGAAACCCTTGCACTATCTGCATTGGATGTGGCAGGTGCTCCTGCACAAACAGCTAAATTGGTTAAACCGGGTGATACTGTTTTGATTATCGGAGCAGGTGGTAAATCGGGTATGTTGTGCTGCTATGAAGCTAAAAAACGTGCCGGTGTAACAGGAAAAGTAATAGGCTTGTGCCATAGTGAAAAAAGTACAAAACGCTTGCAGGATCTTGGTTTTTGTGATTATGTTTTCTCTGCTGATGCCACGCAGCCGGTACCTGTATTGGAAAAAATAGCAGAACTTACCAATGGTGAAATGTGCGATGTAACCATCAACAATGTAAATATTTCCGACACCGAAATGACCAGTATCTTGTGTACTAAAAATACAGGTGTGGTATATTTCTTCTCCATGGCTACAAGTTTTACCAAAGCTGCGTTAGGTGCAGAAGGTGTGGGTAGCGATGTAACAATGATTGTAGGAAACGGTTATACAAAAGGTCATGCCGAAATCACATTACAATTATTACGCGAAAGCGAGAAACTGCGCAAAGTATTTACAGAATTATATGCATAATATTGGGAGCACTGGATTTGCAGTGCTTCTAATCCTTATTTAAATATCAAATGAATCTTAATAACAACAGAAAAAAAATGTTCCCCGACGTTTCCGATCAACAGTGGAACGATTGGAGATGGCAGGTAAGTAACCGCATTGAAACGCTTGAAGATCTTAAAGAATATATAAAGCTGAGCGCCGAAGAAGAAGAAGGAATTAAGAAATCTTTGGAGACATTACGTATGGCAATCACTCCTTATTATCTAAGTTTGATTAACCTTGATGATCCACATTGCCCTATTCGCCGGCAGTCTGTGCCGACAATAGCTGAAACACATCATGCAGAGGCCGACTTGCTTGATCCTTTGCATGAAGATGAAGATTCTCCTGTTCCCGGATTAACTCATCGTTATCCTGATCGCGTATTGCTATTGATTACCGACCAATGTTCGATGTATTGCCGTCATTGTACACGTCGTCGTTTTGCCGGACAAACCGATGCCGCCACTCCTGAAGATAGAATTGAAAAAGCTTTTGAGTATATCCGTAAAATGCCGCAAGTACGAGATGTGGTACTTTCCGGAGGCGACGCCTTGTTGGTTAGTGATGAGCGCCTTGAATATATTATCAGGAAATTAAGGGAAATTCCACACGTGGAAATTATCAGGATTGGCTCAAGAACACCTGTTGTTTGTCCTCAAAGGGTTACACCTGAGTTGGTAAATATGTTGAAGAAATATCATCCGATTTGGTTGAATACACACTTCAATCATCCTCATGAAATTACACCTGAATCCAAAATAGCTTGCGAACGTTTAGCTGATGCAGGTATCAATCTTGGCAATCAATCGGTTCTTCTTAGAGGTGTTAACGACTGTGCGGTGGTAATGAAAAAACTGGTATATGATATGGCGAAAATCCGTGTACGCCCTTATTATCTATACCAATGTGATCTCTCAATGGGATTGGAACATTTTCGTACGCCTGTTGCCAAAGGTATTGAAATTATTGAGAATTTGAGAGGGCACGTTTCCGGTTATTGTGTACCTACGTTTGTTGTGGATGCTCCTGGTGGCGGTGGAAAAATTCCGGTAATGCCTACTTATCTTATTTCGCAAAGTCCTGAAAAGGTGGTGTTACGTAATTTTGAGGGCGTTATCACTACTTATACGCAACCGATGGATTATAAGGACGAATGTCATTGTAAGGATTGCGAAGACGTGCGTAAATCGGGTGGAGTCGCCAAGTTGTTAAGGGGAGAAGAACTTTCAATAGAACCTGATCACTTGGATAGAAAAACAAAAACATACAACCTTTAAAATTGATGATTGATGATTGATGATTTTCGCGATGCATTGCGAAAATCATCAATCATAAATTGTCAATCATCAATCAAAATGCCTTTCATCAAAGAAATAAAATGCCTGAACAGCTTGTCCATCGTCGGTATGGCTAAAAATACCGGTAAGACAACTTGTTTGAATTATGTGCTGAAACGGCTGAAAGAAGAGCAATGCAATGTTGCTGTAACATCTATCGGATTAGATGGCGAAGATCGGGATGTGTTGTATGATACGCCGAAACCTCCAGTAAATCTGCAAAAAGGGAATTATTTTATTACAACAGAAAAACATTTCTTAGAACGTAAAGTAGCGGCAAAGCTCTTGAAGACAGGGGATAGGGATACTGCATTGGGGCCATTAATTACAGCTCAAGCGGAAAGCGAAGGACAAGTGATTATTTCAGGCCCTGCCGAAACACATTGGATGCAGGAAGTTATTGATGAAATGCAACAACAATACAATGTTGACTTAACTATTGTTGATGGTGCGCTTTCGCGGATGAGTCTTGCTTCTCCCGCTATTACCGATGCGATGATACTTTGTACCGGCGCAGCTTGTTCTCCTCAATTGGATGTACTCATAAAAAGAACAAAATTCTTACACCAGATAATTCATCTCGAACAGGCAAATGCTAATATTTGCAATGCATTTGAGGGTATAA
>JAVBPN010000204.1:0-2517 GCA_031549585.1 Bacteroidales bacterium | reverse complement strand
AAAGACCCGTCGTTTAAGAAAGCGAAGTTTTTCAGGTATTTGAGGGAGTATGCGGAGGTGGGGTTGTGTTGTAAAAAGGCGAAAAGATTGACGCCGGAGCGGAAGAAATATTATGAGGGGTTGAGGAAGAGGAAAATGGAGAAGTATATCAGGGAAAATAGAAAAAGAATTCAAAAACAGGTCATTACTAAACATTAAGTGTAGAAAAAGCGAAACATTTTAACTGTCATTTCGTATAATTTATTGAAATTAAGTGACCTGTAGAGTCACAAAAAAAGTTATCAGGGTTTGAATTGTGCCATGGAAAAATTGTATGATAGATTATTGATTTTCTCTATTATTGTCTTGTCCCTAATTTTGTTTGTATTTGTCTATTCGCAATATCGTTATTTCTACAAGGTAGATGATGTGACTTTTACCGTCTGGAAAAAGTGGGGAGGATATTGCTACATCACACCGTATATATATTTGGGTCTTACAGCACCGAAAGATGATTATATTAAGGCACGTAATGTTGGGGCAGTCCATATATTCATCAATAATAAGGATTCTTCATTGCTCATTTTTAATTACATTAGAAATGACTGTTATACCAATGAAATAGAATGTGTTTTTTCAAATTTCAAATATCAACATTTCAAGGTAAAAAGCAATACCGGGGAAGACATAATGGATTGGGAAATGAAGCTTGGTGAGTATCGGGACAGTTTATCTTATATTGATATTGACATTATGTTCATGAAGGTATGGATAAAAGAAATGCCACGATGAGCGGAAAATAAAAACGAATAAAACGTCAAGTTAAACACTAGTATGATTGTTCTTTGTTACTTTTTGATGCCGCAAAAAGTAACCAAAAACGGCTCGACGCTAAAAACTCACTCCGCCTATCGGCTTCGTTCAGACAGCTTAGCGTCAATAAGGTAAGCTTCGCTTGATAAACGGGCTAACGCCCGCGCGAGTTATGTAAGGTGGTGATGGCTTTGTCCTGTATGATTCTAATATTTATTTGAGTATATTTGCTCATTGATTGTAAAAAAATGGAAATAACTTATATCAAAGGCGATGCAACCCGTCCGGCAACGGAGGGGAACAAAATTATCGTTCATATCTGTAACGATATCGGAGGATGGGGAAAAGGATTTGTACTGGCGCTCTCCAAATGTTGGAAGGAGCCGGAGCAACAGTATCGGGAATGGTACAGAAAACAGGAAAACTTCTCGTTAGGGCAAGTTCAGTTTGTACAGGTTGAAGACTCCCTTTGGGTAGCCAACTTAATCGGGCAACATCAACTAAACAGGGATGAGTATGGCAATCCGCCAATCCGTTATGAAGCGGTTTTATCGGGACTTGAGAAAGTAGGGCAATTTGCACTGGATAAAAAAGCATCGGTACACATGCCAAGAATAGGATGCGGGCTTGCAGGCGGAACTTGGGATAAAATTGAACCAATGATACAAAAATGCCTGACAAGCAGGAATATTCCGGTTACGGTATATGATTTATGATTCATAATGAAGTTACCGGATGTAATATGTTGCGATTCAAGAATCGATTTCCGGATTATTCCTTTCGGTCATGAGAACGCTTCGCTAAGTTGCAAATCCGGATTTATTCCGAGCGACAATGCAATTGCCGCTCAACCGCAGGCCGCTCAACCACCACATATTCGGCTCATCTTTGGGGTATTCGAATAAAGTATAAAATATCCAAGTATGAATAAGAAAGAAATATTAAAGGAACTTGCAAAATCAAACTTAACCGGTTTGGGTTTCTCATTAATTACAAGTGATGTGGAAAATAATCTTGGATTTGTGAAAGACTGTGATTCTCGTTTATTAAGAATCGGTCTTCCTTATTCCAGAAACAATTTTGTTTTTTATAATGCACTCACAACAATATGCTTTAAGGAAATTGAAAAAATATATACTGACTTATGTTGTGAAGCAACAATAGGAAAAATTAATACTTCATTTACAGATGTACAAAAGAAACAACATTATTTACATCATACAACTAGTATTTATATTCAAGTTAAAACTCCAAATGGAGTAATAAAGAGCGAGTTTAATTATTTAAATATTAGTGATTTATACCCATTTACTGAAACTGGCAATATTGATCTGTATATGAAATACTTGAATAAATACTACATTGATTGTGCACTGCCATTCTTCAAATCCATTCCAGATATCCAAGCCTTAGATAAATTAACGGATGATAAAGATGAATTTGAAATAGCTCTTTACTTGTCCAATTTTTCAGAATTGAAAAAAATAATTTTAGCTAACCTTACTAATAACCCTAAGAAGGATGAATATTTCTATAATTTTAAAAATGTAATGGATATTAATTATTCTATTCCCACAATACCAATGCAATCAAAAGAACAGATATTAGCAAATTTATCAAGTCTTGAAAAAATCAAAAAGTATTTTGATATTCGATAAAATATTCACCCGAACCCAAATTATTCATCTCATGAACCATTCACACCTTCATATCCCCAAGTTATTT
>JAVBPN010000337.1:0-3895 GCA_031549585.1 Bacteroidales bacterium | reverse complement strand
TATAGCATCGTCAGCATACGTCTGGCAGAATGTTGCCAGGTTTTGTTTGGCATTGCCGTCGAGTAATAACTCGTCCAGAATCAGGTCGGCTACCACTTTCGAGTCGGTTGACTCTTCGGGCATTTTATACTTAGGAATACTGCCCGTAGCTGCGGATAACGCATATGCGTCATATATGAGATCATTCTCATCGCTTCTTTTTAATAAATGCAGTGACATGTTTTTAAAGATTAAATAAACAAATGAATTTTATAGGTAACTTAACACCATTTCATTTTTCTACTTTCAAAAGCATCAAGTTTGAAAGTTGTTTTTTGTTATGATGTAATATTAACAAGATGAATACCAAATTGGTTTAAATAAAATATGGTCAAAAATTATTTTTTGATAGGAATATATGAGGTATAAAAAATTTGTATAAAGGATACAAAAATCTTCATATTCATCCGGGCATGCAACTCAAATAATGTTATTTATGTAGATTTTATCCGGTTAAAAATATCATATTTTATTTGTAATGTTTATTTGTATATATTGTAAACATAATAATATTTGATTAAATATTTCATGTAACGCTAATTTGGGATAAAAATGAGGTAGAGTCGGCTTGTTGTTATGTATTGTTTCTGTTAGGTCTTGCTGATGGCCTCAAAGATTATTTACAAACGGTATTTTGCCTTTGCCAGAATGACCTCAATGCTGACAGATATCGCCATACTCTGTCAGGGGCGGGATACGGCATCATCAATCATTTTCACTTATTCTTGATTTTTATCCCAATTATCATTCAATGCCAGGTTTTTTTTTGTTTAGAAAATAAACCGACCGTTCGGTTTATTTTAATTAAACTCTTATTTAATCTTATATCCGCGATTTTACCGCTGATAGGGCCTCTGTGCTGAATGAAAATACTGATGCTGAATTAGATACTATTTCTGATAGTCATCAATTATTTTATAAGAAAATCCGGTTTCGGAACAATTTCTATGACATGGGTATAAATCAATATCCACACCGAGAAACGGACAAAACAACCAATCAGGACTAAAACGGCGGTTAATTTCGGCCTGATCTTATAAAACCCTAAAGCCATGACGCTTAAATTTCCTATAAACGGCGCCCACGAAAACAATGCTAACCATACTCCATATTTATCGACCATCGTTTTCTGCTTTTCCAGTTTTTCTCTTTTCACTTTGAACCAACGTTCCATCCACTCCCATTTACCCAACCAGCCTATGCCGTAGGAAGTCATTCCACCCAGCCAATTACCCAACGTTGCAACAATCAGGCATATCCATGGATTCCCGCCTGCTACAAGTACTCCTATCAAAAGCACATCCGAACTCAAAGGAAACACAGATCCCGCTAATGCCGATCCCAGAAAAAGCCCCAAATAACCTAAGTTGATCAACCATTCCATATGATCCAATATTTGATAAAGTTGGAAAGTATTGTTGACGCTTTGGAGAATAATGCCATATTCGATAATTTACTTGGCTGATGATAGTATTTTTTTGAGGATCGAACTGACAGCATCGGCGTCTTTCAACACCATCAGGTGATCGCCTCCTTCAATGGGATAAACATCCGTTAGCTGGCCATAAGAGAATATCTGGTCTTTAGTTCCGTGTATGTGGTATAAATTGGGACATCTATTGGCTGGAGCCCATTGGGTAATGGCTTCGACAGCCCATTTCATATACAACGGATCTGTCACAGTCATGTACTCTGAAAGCGTTTCGGTTGGCTTCTTGTACACCAATCTATTGAAAGCGTCCACAATAAACTCGGTGTGTGAATAGGTGCTTAGCGGAATCCGTTTGGCTAAATGAGTTTTCTTCACTGCTTTGAATAACAACGGAATTTCCTTTTCGTCTTTGAACGAGGATATAATAATATTTTTCATCGGATGCAGGAACCGGTTCATTTCCTGCATAATCACGGCGCCGAAAGAATACCCGACCAAAACAAAATCGTGGTTGGCATCAATGGATTCAGCCATTTTGTGTGCATATTGGGCAAGGGACATGTCCGGCTCAGGAATGATCCACTCGATATACTTCTTACAGTAACCTTCGGGTAATATTATGCTGTCAAACACTTTGCAGTTATAGCACATTCCTGAAATAAAATATACGGGAATGTCAGGTTTTCGTGGCTTAAAAATTGTCCATAGCCATCTTCTTAGTTTCTTGCCAATTAGTTTCATGATCATGAGCGGTTTAAATAAACACACGTTTCGCCATTTTCTAAACATCTACCATCATTGATGAATTTCAACCACATTTAACATTTCTCTCCTTGATGAAATATTTCACAAAAATCGATTCCCTATTCGTCGTCAAAAATAGCCGGATAAAATATAACTTATATCTATAATGTATAACATATGAACAAACAAAAATACAAATACGATGTAGTAATAAATAATGATCCTTGTTTTTTGAGAAAAAGGCATAGAAACAATAAAAAATACAAAATCGTAAAAAGTTTTGCAATGAATAAAAATAATTGTATTTTTGTAATAATTTCAATTTTGTAATAATTATAAATAAATATTACAAAACATTTATTATTAGGAATAATACAAAAATGAACGTTCAGGAAGTACATTATTATTTAACAGATCATGATATCAAGCCATCTATGCAAAGGGTAGCAATCATGCAATACTTGTTGGATCACTTGACGCATCCCACCATTGATCAAATTTATCATGACTTGGTTCCCGAAATGCCTACATTGTCAAAGACCACTGTTTATAATACGCTCAAATTATTTCACGATAAAAAGGCTGTGATAGCTTTACTTATTGATGAGAGAAATGTGCGATATGATGGCGATACAAGTATTCACGCACATTTCAAATGCAAAAAATGCGAAGCTATTTATGATGTACCACTTGATAAAACAGATATTCCCATTTTTAAAGGCGATCAGGATCTTCATCCTGAAGAAACCCAGATATATTTTATAGGAACATGTAAAAAATGCACACAAAACCAGTAATCATTCTAAAATTTAAACAATGAAAAAAAAATTTATTTGTACCGTATGCGGTTATGTACACGAAGGAGATGACGCTCCCGATTTTTGTCCTCAATGCAAACAACCAAAAGGAAAATTTAAAGAATCCGTATCAAACGGATCTGTGGAATGGGCGGATGAACACCGTTTAGGCGTTGCCAAAGATGTTGATTCCGAAATTTTGCAAGGATTGAAGGCACATTTTAATGGCGAATGCTGCGACGTGGGCATGTACTTGGCTATGAGCCGGCAAGCCGACAGGGAAGGATATCCCGAAGTGGCTGAGGCATACAAGCGCATTGCATGGGAAGAAGCGGAACATGCTTCCAAATTTGCCGAACTGCTGGGCGAAGTGGTATGGGATACCAAAACCAACTTAAAAGCAAGGATTGAAGCTGAAAGCGGAGCTTGTGCAGATAAGAAAAGGATCGCAACACGGGCAAAGGAATTGGGATTAGATGCGATACACGATACCGTACACGAAATGTGTAAGGACGAAGCACGTCACGGACAAGCTTTCCAAGGATTATTTAAGCGCTTTTTTGAATAAAATCCGTTGAAGATTGTTTATATTAAATATAATCACTAAAAATAGAATCATTATGAATCTTACTAAAAAATTATCAGACGCTTTCAATGAGCAAATCAAAGCAGAAATGTGGTCTTCCAATCTTTATTTGGCCATGTCTGTATATTTCATGGATGCAGGATTAGATGGTTGTGCCCATTGGATGAAAAAACAAACAGCAGAAGAATTGGAACACGCACACAAATTGATTGATTATTCCGCCAAACGCGGAGGAAAAGTAACCATCGGCCAAATCGATGCCATAACTTCCAAATGGGATAGTCCTCAAGCCGTATT
>JAVBPN010000393.1:0-5249 GCA_031549585.1 Bacteroidales bacterium | reverse complement strand
TTTCTTTATCGAATGACGCATTGGTCAGGGATTTGTCAAAAAGTCCAAGGGCTTCTTCAAATTTCAAGTCATTGAAAAGCTCTAATCCCCTGTAAAAAGCAACGCGTTGATATGCTCGGTTAATTTTTTCATCTTTTACTCTGATTTTTTCAATTGACTCCAGAGCCATCCGGTAATTCCGGGTAGTCGTATAAGCTGCTACCAAATAATTGTAGGCTTCATCTAATTTATTCGAATAGGGATATTTTAAAATATATTCATTGAAGCTTTTAATAGCCTCATTGAAAGGGGTATAGGATAGTTCGTAGCTCAATACCGCAAAGTTGAAATGAGCATTCTCTTGAGCTTCCGGGTCGAACCTCATTTGAGCTGCTGAAGAAAAGGCCAAACGTGCTTTTTGTTTGTCACCTAATTTGGCATAACACTCGCCCAAATGGCATAACGCATTTTGCCCCATTGCATTTTGGCTATTGGCTGCCCTTTCGAAATATTTAACCGCGTTTTTACAATCTCCTGTTTGGTAATAAGCAAAACCTAATTGATAACTATCCTCAAGTGAAAGGTTTCTGCCTGCCGCATATTTTTCAAGGTATGGAATGGCTTCTTGATATCTTCCCAGCTTGTAGTAAGATTCACCAACAATTCGTGTGATTTCATCTTTCCGGTTGTCACTGGCTTCGTCCAGCAAGCTGGGCGCATTTTCAATGACCAACTCATATTTTTCCTGCATGAAATATATTTGCGTAATATAGTAAGGAACAACGCTTCCGAATGTGTCATCATTACGCAACTTCAAAAAGCCTTCTAACGCTGTTTCGTAATTTTTATCTATGTAGTTGATATGTGAGTAATAGTACAAAGCCGGAGATGCGTATTTGGAATCCCCATCTTTGATTTGGTAAAACGAAGCGCGGGCTTTAATGTTGTCGTGCTCCAGAAAATAACAGTGCCCCAGCATAAAATGATACTCAGCGGCCTGATTTTTATCTAACTCACGCGGAGAAACCATTTCAAAACGTTCAATGGCTTTTTTGTACTTCTTGTCGTTGTAATGATATTTTGCCATCCTGAAGTTGGCAAATGGTGTTTTCGGATTGTCGGGGTTATCGGCAATAAATCGTTGCAATAAACTTTCAGCATCGGGTTGATTGAGCTCAATAGCACACAAAGCAGTATAATACTGCGCATTGGAATAAACAAAGTTTCGCCGGTCTTTGGATTTTTCCATGACATCGGCAAAACATTTTCGAGCTAAAGTGTATTTTTCTTTTTCATAATAATCCAAAGCCTTTTTGTAAAGGGCGTCCGGATCATACTGTTCGATAGATTTCTGGGCAAGCACTGTGTTACAGCATAACATAGCTGTTGCTATAACATAAAGTACAAATATCTTTTTCGACATATATGAATCAATGTATATTGAATAAAAATCTTGTAAAAATATAGATTATATTCTGCAAAAGGAAACCCGGAAAACACATAATATGAACACTGGTGTGTTAATAAGTTTCTTATGCATATCTGGGAATAAAACGGGTATAACGAGGGTTTTATTGTTGCGGTTTAGCAATACTTCATCAATTACCTTACGGGATATATCCGGCGTTTAATAATGAACAATGAGCTATTACGCCATCATTAATCATTAAACATTTAATCATTAACCATTCCTCAGTAGTTATCTGCCCGGTATTGCTTGATTTCTTTTGATAGTTGCTTGGCCTTCATGTCAGTTAGTTTGTCAAGACTATTCCAGAAAACAGCGGCATGGTTTTTATGAACGGTGTGTACCAATTCATGTAGAATAACATAATCGCATAAATGTTGCGGCAAACGCATCAGGTGCATGTTCAGGTTGATATGGTTGCTTGCAGAACAACTGCCCCAACGCGAAATGACATTTTTGACGCTTACCCCATGATATGAAAATTCGTATTTTTCTGCAAGTTGTGCGGTTCGTTGTGGTAGATATTCTTTGGCTTCTTTGCGGATTGTTTGTTCTATATATCCACGGATAATTGTTTGCGCATGATCCGACAATAAATCAGTTCCTTGCGGATAAAATATCTTCAGGGCGTCTTTTGTTCGCTGCACGCGAAATGATTCCGATTTCCATTCGATCAATTGCAACTTCCGGTCGTGCGTCGAAAATTCCGTTTCGGGTGTAAAAATGGTGTGTTTGTGTTTGGCGACTTTAAGCATGCTTTGCTTGATCCAATCCGATTTTTTGGAAACAAACCCCATCGCTTCTTCCATCGTAGCATATTTCGGAACAGTAACCCGTATGCCGGAAGAGCCCACCGAAATACGAATATGCCGGGCTTTGACGCTCGAAACAAATTTTATCTCGCCGATTTCAGGATGGTGTATGCTTTTTTCAGAAACAGTATGTTTCTTTTTGAAGAAAAATTTCATTTATTCCAAAAATGGAAGGCAAAAATACAAAAACTGATTCGTTCCCAAATTGAAAATTTGGGAATATGTTTTTTGGATTTTTATTTGATTGGTTGCTAAAAATTATGCCCCGCGTTCAGCGGAATATGTCGTGTGGTTGAGTGGCAATTTTTACTGATTTTGTTGCCTCCAACGTTCTTGAACTTCTTCTGGTCCTTTTGATATGAATTTATACCCACATTTAAGGCATACACCCTCTTCTATCGGTTCAAGATTCCTTGATTCATATGCCATGTAACCCTCAATATTCGGATTTATCTGACGAGTTCTTATTTCATACTTAAAGTTTCCGCCACATTGGGGACAAAGTCCTTTTTGTTTCCATTCATTTACTTGAGCTTTCTGCTTAGCTTCTCGTTCAGCGCGGGAAGCATTTATGGCTTCTTTTTGCTTTTCTTCATCTGCTTGAAGTTTCTCTTTAAGTACTGTTTTTACATTTTGGTCGGTTATTTTATCTAACGCACATTCACGTACAGTTTTAAAACAGCTATTCATTTTACCATGTTCTGCCAGCCATATCAAGACTTGTTGGTTAGAAATATCTTTGACATTGTGGACATAAACGTGTTGGCTGAGATTGTATTTTAACAAATCTTCAAGAGTAATATTGCGAAACGCTTTATTACGCGCTACATTTGAGATCAGACCTTCTTGAGGAAAACGATAACTTGCCAATTCATTCAATAATGTCTGGTCTTTTATTTTTTTTAAAGCCCTCATTCGTTTTCTTTTACTGTGTGATGAGTCTTTTACTATTTCGACCATTTTGCGTTCGTTTTCTAGTGTCGATTTGAATAAATTAAATAATCCCATATACTTTCTCTTTATGTCCTTTCGGATTGTTAATACTATATCAATTTTATTATCCTATTGTTCAGTCAAATATGCGCTCAACGGTGGATGCTGGCATCTTTGTACTTTTCTCTTGTTCCTCACTCACAATCTATCTTCTAAATTCCAAAATGTGGTTACTCCTTGGTATAGGTAAATACTTCATTACTTTCACTTTCGTGCATTTGTCCCAAAAAATTGTGTGTGCGTTCGGCAGGAAAACCTTCGTTGTCATATTTATAAGTGAATACAGTCCAAGGACGGAAGGCATGTCCTCCTTCAGTAACATTATTATTGACACCCCAATCATTCAAATACATAATCAAGTACCATTTCGGCGTTTTGCAATTATACAACGTACCCTTTTTGTCGTCGTAATAGTAAGTGTTGGTATAAGTCTCCGTATAGTCGCCAGATGTAAATATGTACGCATTTTTCGTCAGATTCCCATCCTGATATTCAAAAGTTTCAACGTTAGTATTGCCGGATTCTTCTTCCTCTGGTTCCCGTCTAACCGGCAGTCCGTCGCTGTTCAACTCAATGGTATAGGTGGTGGTATAGCCGGGTATAGAAACACCATCACCATTGTAGGTGTATTTTTGGGTGATTGTGTTGCCGCTTTTTGTATATTCATACATTTCGGTACTACCACTGCTAAAACTATACAAAACCTGAACCAAATCATCTCTTTCGTATGTAAACGATACTATATAAGATAATTCTCCATCAAAGAAAAATTTGGAAATTTTGGTTATGCGATCTTGCTCATCATATTCAAACTTATATTGGTCATATTTGTATTGCTTATCATCGGAAATGTGGGTAATGCCCTTCAACAACTTTACGGTATAATGGTCTTCCTCATCTTCATCCTTATCTTTTTTACAAGAGTTAAATGCAGTTGTTACTACAACTGCAATAACCAAATATTTAAAAACTATTTTTTTCATTTCAAAATCCCTGATTTGTGTCGGGCACAACTTCTAAATTAGTTGTCAAATAATTACTTTATTGTCTTTCAGTTGTTTTCTGTTTTTTTTGTCCACCGCACTGTCGCCGCTTGCGGGCTGCTTTACTATCCCACAAGACAAAAGTCGAAACGGGTGATAAAAGCCCAAATTACTGATTTGCCTTTGGCGGCTGGTATTTTACCATTCCATTAATTCATAATTAGTACTCCGTCCTCCTTCCGACTCTTGCCGTAAAATACCTTTATCCATCAAATCTTTAATGTCACGTAAAGCCGTGTCGGGCGAGCACTTGGTTATTTTAGCCCATTTTGAAGATTTTAATTTGCCTTTAAATCCGTCTAACAACTTGTTGAGCATGATTTGTTGCCTTTCATTGAGCGGTGTTCGAGAATATTTATTCCAAAAATCAGCCTTGCGAAGCACACTATGCAAGATGTTCTCTGTGGAAAGCAAAGCCCGTTTTAAGCAATTTAAAAACCAATCCAGCCAAATAGTTATATCCAAATCGCCATGTTGTGATTTTTCTAATGCCGCATAATATTTCTTTCGTTCATTTAGAATTTGATTCGACATGCTATAAAATCGTTGCTGACTTTCATCACTCCGAGCCAATAGCATATCCGAAATAGCACGACCAATACGTCCGTTTCCATCATCAAACGGGTGTATGGTCACAAACCATAAATGGGCAATTGCCGCTTTTATCACAGGGTCTATTTTTGATTCGCTATCAAGCCATGCTAAAAATTGTTTCATTTCTTGTTCAACAAATTGCGGTTGTGGCGCTTCGTAATGAACTTTTTCTTTTCCCATAGCACCTGAAACAACTCGCATCTCGCCTGTTCGATAGCGGGCAACTTCTATTTTATACATTCCGCTACGTCCTGTCGGAAATAGTGCAGCGTGCCAATCAAACAACCTTTCTTCGGTAAGAGGTTGTTGGTAGTTTTGTGTCGCATCAAGTGTCATCTCAACAATGCCCTCAATATTTCT